>CAISOV010000081.1 GCA_903887175.1 uncultured Micrococcales bacterium | reverse complement strand
TTGTGAACCAGATTCAAAATGAGTGAAAGGTTGTGAATGCGCAGGTCTTCGCGACTCGAACCAACGCGGTTGGCACGAAGCGTTGGCAGCGCAATTTCATTCACCTGAAAAGCCTATAACTATCGACAACTTGAGCCATATGGGCATGCATAGTCACGAGTTTGTAACGTTACTTTTTTGTTAGCAAAATAAGGCGTTTTCGATTTGCTTCTATTTGTTGTCTAGGGCAACATAATGGCAGGCCTAAAAAAGGTTGGCTGGGGCAATGTTGCCCAGCGAAAAATATCACTAGATCGAAAGGCACAAAATGAAGAAGTCTTCATTGTTCGCAGTTGTCGCCGTTTCAGCTTCGGCAGCGTTGCTGCTGAGCGGTTGCAGCAACTCATCGACCACAGCAAAGAGCACACGCGCATGTATCATCCTTCCTGACGCAGACAGCGGCACTCGCTGGGAGCCAGGCGACCGTCCAGCTCTTGAGTCAGCTCTAACCGCAGCTGGCTTCGAAGCAGACATTCAGAACGCTCAGAACGACACCAGCAAGTTTGCAACCATTGCAGACCAGCAGCTCACCAAGGGTTGTGGCGTTATGTTGCTAGTTGACCTACAGGGTGCCGGCGCTGCCGTTGCAACCAAGGCAAAAGCTCAGGGTGTTCCTGTTATCGCTTATGACCGCCCAATCACTGGTGCTGACTACTACGTTTCATTCGACAACACCAAGGTTGGCGAAATGGAAGGCCAGACCGTTCTTGATGGTCTAGCAGCTGCAGGCAAAGACCCTAAGACTGCAAGCATCGTTTACTCGAGCGGTGACCCTGCTGACGGTAACGCCAAGATGTTCCTTGACGGCGCATTGTCAGTTCTTGACGCTGCTGGCGCAAAGGCTGCATTCACCATGGCTGGAACCTGGGACGGCCCAACTGCCGGCACCGAGTTCGAGCAGGCATACACCAAGCTAGGTGGCAACATCGACGCAGTTCTAGCACCTAACGACAACAACGCTGCGAACATCATCGCGATCTTGAGCAAGAACGGCAAGACTGTTCCTGTTTCAGGTCAAGACGCATCTGTTGCTGGTCTTCAGAACGTGTTGCTAGGTCTTCAGACCGCCACCGTTTACAAGCCATTCAAGACTGAAGCAACTGCTGCTTCAGACCTTGCCATTCAGTTGCTAAAGGGCGAGACCCCAACTGTTGACAAGACTCTTGCTGACGGCACCCCATTCGTTGCATTGACCCCGATTCTTGTCAAGGCTGCGAACGTTAAAGATGTTGTAGCTGCTGGCGATGCCAAGGCTTCTGACCTCTGCACCACCGCTGTAGCAGCTGCTTGTGCTACAAACGGCGTTCAGTAACAAATAGCAAAACCTTAGCGAACTTGCGCCGGCCGATTTGGGTCGGCGCAAGTTTGCTTCTTTGAAATTAAATAGAAAAAAAGGAGGACATCCCATGGATGTTCCAGTGATTGAGCTCTCAGGAGTTCTCAAAAGTTTCGGCCCGGTTGACGTCTTGAAAGGCGTTGACTTTAAGGCATATGGCGGCAAAGTGACCGCTCTCGTCGGCGACAACGGTGCTGGCAAATCAACTCTTATTAAGGGTCTTTCGGGCGTTCAGCCTTATGACGCTGGCGTTGTCAAGTTTGACGGCGAGGTCGTTCATGTTCATTCACCTCGTCAGGCCGGCCACCTAGGCATCGAAGTTGTTTATCAAGACTTGGCTCTGTGTGAAAACCTAGACATCGTTCAAAACATGTTTTTGGGCCGCGAAGAGATCACCGAGTTGACTCTTGACGAAGCCAGCATGGAGCTTCAGGCCACTAAGGCTTTGCAGAGCCTCTCAGTTCGCACAGTAAAATCGGTTCGCCAAAAAGTATCTAGCCTTTCAGGTGGTCAGCGTCAAACTGTGGCGATTGCCCGCAGTGTGCTTCGCAAAGCAAAACTTGTAATTCTTGACGAGCCAACCGCCGCACTTGGTGTGGCGCAGACCGAACAGGTGCTGAACCTGGTTCGTCGCCTAGCCGATTCAGGCGTTGCAGTGGTAATCATTAGCCACAACCTCGGTGATGTTTTCAAAGTTTGTGACTACATCAGCGTTCTCTATCTGGGCAAAATGGTTGCCTCAGTAAAAACTTCAGAAACAACCCAAGCCGACGTTGTGGGTTACATCACCGGCACAAAGAGCATGGATGGAGCCGCAGCATGAGCGACGTAAAGATTTCTTCAGGTCACGAAGGTAACGTTCGCGAACAAGTTACTGCTTATTTTCAGCGAATCAAGAATGGCGAGATGGGCGCTTTGCCTGCCGTTGGTGCCCTTGTGGTTGTTGGCGCAATGTTCTCGATTCTAAGTCCGTTCTTCTTAACCAAGTTGAACTTTGCAAACCTATTTGTTCAAGCGGCAGAGCTAACCATGCTGGCTGTGGCACTCGTGTTTGTGATTTTGCTTGGCGAGATTGACCTTTCAGCAGGTGTGACTGCCGGTGTGGCTATGGCCGCATTCTTTTTGCTCATGCAGGGTGGAACAAACTGGATCGTTGCGCTGATCGTGGCGTTCGTCGTGGGTGGCGCAATCGGCGCACTCATCGGCTTCTTCGTTGCTCGCATCGGAGTGCCGTCGTTCGTTGTGACTCTTGGTCTGTTTCTAGGCTTTCAAGGCCTGCAGCTGGTAATGCTCGGTGAGGGTGGAATCTTTAGGATCGATGTTCCAGAGATCAAAGCCATCATGAATGACAACTTGCCTACTTGGGGCGGATGGGCGTTCTTGGCATTGATGTTGGTTTTGTCGGCAGCTGTGTCACTTTGGGACCGTGCCCGACGAGCCCGTCACGACCTCTCAAACCGACCGATTGAACTTTTGTATGCCAAGCTCGCAGTGTTCGCGATTCTAGGTGGCGTAACGGTTTACCTTTTGAACGAAAACCGCAGCCAGGGTGTCATTTCAATCTCGGGTGTGCCAATCGTGATTCCGATTGCAGTTCTGATTCTTTTCATTGGAACCTTAGTTCTAGATCGCACCCAGTTTGGTCGTCACCTCTATGCCGTCGGCGGCAACGCTGAAGCTGCGCGTCGTGCCGGAATCAAAGTGGCGAACATTCGCATCACAGCGTTCATCATTTGTTCGATGCTCGCAGTTGTGTCAGGCCTCTTTCACGTCAGCCGCCTTGGCGCCGTCGAGGCTACCGCAGGTCGCCAAATCGTTCTAAACGGTGTGGCAGCTGCTGTTGTTGGTGGCGTTAGCCTATTCGGTGGTCGCGGTCGCCTAGTGCACGCGGCTATCGGTGCATTCGTTATCGTGATGATCGAAAACGGTCTAGGCCTTCTCGAGTTCCCAGCCGGTGTCAACCTGGTTGTCACTGGTTCGGTGCTGATCTTGGCCGCAACCATCGACGCACTATCGCGCAAGCGAGGCAACGGCGTTCGAAGTTAACTCTGTAACACGAAACCGCTCAGGCTGAAACTGGTCTGGGCGGTTTCTTTTTAGGCTAGAACTCGCAACATCTCGAAAGGCTCAACATGTCATATGCTCCACAAACTAAAACCATTCGCTGGGGCGTAATGGGCGCTGGGCGACTTGCGCGCGACGTGGTGCGTGAGGTGCAAAGTCACGGCGTGCATGTGCAAGCCATTGGCGCACGCGACCAACAGCGCGCCGACGAGTTTGCGGCTGAGCTTGGGCTGCCGAACGCCCATGCGTCTTATTTTGGCTTGGCGAACGACCCCGAGGTTGACGCGGTCTATGTGGTGACGACAAACCAGGCGCATCTCGAGTGTGCGCTGATTGCAATTGCTGCCGGCAAACACGTGCTAATCGAAAAACCATTTGCCATGGATGCCACCGAGTCCTCACAGATTCAGGCTGCTGCGCAAGCCGCCGGGGTGTTCTGCATGGAGGCCATGTGGACTCGCTTTTTGCCGATGCATGTAGAAATCGCTCGTTGCCTAAGCGAAGGAATGATTGGCGAGGCACAATATCTGCTTGCTGATCACAGCCAGTATTTGCCACCCTCGATCAGCGAGCGCTTGTGGAGTCGTGAACTTGGCGGGGGAGCCCTGCTAGACCTCGGGGTTTACCCGATCAACTTTGCGGCGAGGCTGTTTGGTCTGCCGACCGGTGTGGTGGCCCGTGGCACTTTAACGGGGCCAGATGCTGGGCCATTTGGTGACGGTGTGGGCGATGGCGGCGTTGATGCCGAAGTTGCGATTATCTTTGACCACGCTGGGGGCCACCGCAGCACGTTGCACGCCTGCATGACCCAAGCCGGGCCAACCGACGCCACGATTCTTGGCACCAAGGGCTCTATCGTCATTGAGGGTCCGTTCTATTTTCAGACATCATTCAAAGTTTTGAACCCTCAGCGCGAGGTTCTTTATAGCTATGAGTCTCCTAGCCGTGAAGCCGGCAAAATCTTTCAGTTTCTAGAAACTCAGCGTTGCATAGACGCCGGTCTCACCGAAAGTGCCGTGATGCCGCTCGAGGAATCAGTTGCACTCATGGGGCTGATGGACGAGGTTCGCAGCCAGATTGGCGTAGTCTGGGGCTAGACGCCAGATCGGTGACTAGTTAGGAAACCATGGCCGAGAAATCACCACAAAAGAACGTTAAAAAAGCTCCATCTAAAAACCTCAAAGAGAAGCGTCAAGAGAAGCAAGCAAAGTCTGACGCAAAAAACAAAAAAGGCGAATAGCCCTCTAGTGCTTTCGGGGGCTTAGCTTCTGAAGCCGCTTCGGCTTCTTATGCCTCTTGATTGAGACATACCAGAAGTAATGGCTGGCAATAAATAAGAAAAAACTTGCAGTGAAAAGCGTGAGCACGATTTGGTTCTGCCAAAAAGTTTTGTGCTGTGCGTCAACCGGCGGGTTCTTGCCTGAGGCCGGAAACAAAATCGTTGCCTCGCCTTGATCACTAATAAGCCCGCTGTGCAACTCGAGCGTTGCACGCCAAGGGCCGGCCGGTAGTTCTTTTGGCAAAACCACTCTCACGATGTCTGAGCCCCCGATGGCAAGGGTGGCGCCAAGTGTTGCGGCAAACGGCCCGGCGCGAAGGCCACCTGGCCCATCGCTTAGGTTTAGATCGCCAGACAGGTCAAGAGCCCTGCCACCCGTGTTCTCGACGAGGGCTTCAACCGCGGGAATGCCGTTTTTATCGCGCGTGCCGGCAAGCGAGCGAATCACAAAACTTGATTCGGGGGCACCCCCTGGGCCCACCGATAGATAAATGCGCAAACCGACACGATTCACGGTGATTATGCCGCTAACTGCAGCGCTGCTGACTTCGGCCCAAATAACGGCATAACGCTCGCCAGCTGAGGCATCGCTTGGCACTTTGATTGAAACTGTAACTTTAGTTTCACTGTTGGCAGACAACTGCAAAGCTGAATGGCTCAGAGAAACCCAACTGCTCAACTCATTGGGCGTGGCTCCATCGCTGCCAATGAATTCACCGTTGGTGATCTTTGCCCCTGAAACATAGACGCTAACCGAGTGCCCCATCTGCGAAATGTTCGAGATGGCAACGGTGCGCTCGAGCGTTGAACCCGGTGCGATTCGGTCGAGTATGTAAAGCCGCGCACGAGGGTCATTCGCGCTCGCCGCATCGACCTCGGCTAAGCGAATGCCGATGCTGTCAGAGCCCGCAACCGTTGCTGATGAAAAAGATGGCGCGGCATAAGCCCAAAAAGCTGCGGCTGCCAAAATGACAACCGCAACTCGCGCACCGATGCGCTTTGGCAAAGCCTTGATCAACGAGGTTCTTTAGTCGACAGAGTGCGTGATTGTTCCGGTGTAGACACCAGCAACGAAGGTGCCCGCAATGTGAATAGTCAAGGTTGGGTTCCAGGTGGCCGTATTACTGCCGGTGATGTCTGTGGCTGTTACCACCGGAGAAACACCGATGATGGTCGTCGGGTCGTTGTCAGTTGTTGTTACTGTGCCGGTGGTTGTGATCGTGCCAGCGGAATAAGCGATATAGGTCGCGGCAATAGCCGGGCCTGCCGGTGGTGTCAGCGCTGTCGAGATCGCGCTGGCGATCCAACCCGCGCCAGCGTCGGCTGCACGATTGTCGGTGACGACAACTTCGCCAAGTTGCGCGCTATAAACTCGACCTGCTGCCATAGCAGCCACGCTGCCAAAGTCGGCGGTTGCTGGTGCGCTGATTTCAAGAGCTCCGCCCGTCAGGGTGAGAGTCATTGCTGTGCCAACAGCCTGAGCTGGGGTAACAGTGATGGCGCAAAGGGCTGCAACGGCCAGGGCGGTGGCTGAAGTGGCAGCCATCCATTTATTTTTTGTAATTTCGGGGCTGATTTCTTATTAGAAACGATTTCTTAATAAGAGAGGCGTCTTGGGCCTTCGAACTGCCTCAACCCGAATTCGAATCAGGCGAGGTATTCCCCTACTAGGCAAAATCTGCCTACACCCTGACTCTAGTACTCAGGGTTCGAACTGTTCGACCTAGTTGATAGATTCTGGATCATCGATGAACTCTCGCACCTCTTGCCGGCAGCGGCAAGACTTAGCAATTTTGGCTGCCCAAAGGTAGGCCTCTTGTGCGTCTTTGACTTCGATGACCGAGAACCCTCCCAACACCACATCACTCTTGGTGATAGGGCCGCGAGTTACTAGGCCGTCTTCGGTCACTACAACCGGGTCGTAGCTGTGAAAGCCTCCACCGAATATCCAAATGCCTTCTGCTTTGGCCTCGGCGACCACCGCGTGCGATTCGTCGGCAACCTGCTGCCATTCATCGTCGGCTACCTGCATGTCACCATCGTTGAAAGAGATTATGAAACGAGCCATTTGGGTTGCCTTTCGATTCGAGACCGGTGGTTTTTAGGGTGCTTCGCTTTAGGTTAGTTGCCCAGCCAAATAGCTTGCAACATCGTTCATCACACGGGCATCGATAGAGTGCCCCAAGCCTTCATAGGTTTTAGTTTGAGCGCGGGTGTGCGTCTGCAGCCAGACGTTTAGCTGTTTGACTGCTTCGCGAGTTATTTGCTGGTCGCTAACGCCGCGGCCATAAAAAACTTTTGGTTTCAATTCGGTTAGTTTTTTGTCGGCAGGTTGCTCGCCGGTGAACATGAATCCGGCCAAAATTACTGTGGCTGCAAGCCTTTCAGGGCGAGTTCGAAGCATTTGCGTTGCCATTAGCCCGCCTTGCGAAAACCCAAGAACTATTAGAGGCGAATCATCGGGCAGATTTTGATCCACCCAACTCCAAATCGCTGAAGTTGCCGGCTCAAGGTCTTCGAGCGCCGGCGTCAGTGGGTCTTTGGCTGAATACCAGGCATTGGCTTCTGGCTGCAAAGCAATCGGTGCTCTAAGTGAAGCCCACGGCAAATCAGGCAAAAAACTCATCAGGCTCGGCAGGTCGTGTTCGTCGGTGGCGTATCCGTGAAGAAAAAGCACCACAGGCGCACCAGGCTCGATGCGCTCGAGACCTTTTGAAACAAATTTTGTGATCGTTGACGACATGCAACAAGCCTAAGGGGAGTGTCTGAAGTGCCCACGGTTGCCCGCCAAGGTAATCTTTTTTCATGACAAATCTTGAGCGACCAGAACTAGAACCAATGCTAGAGCCAGCACCAGCTGCGCTCACCATCAAAGAAGACGTTGTAGGCACCGGTGTTGAGGCGCCAGTTGGCGGCACAGTTAAGGTTCACTACCTTGGCGTTGACTATGAAACCGGCGAAGAGTTTGACTCATCTTGGGGTCGCGGCGAGCCAATCGAGTTTCCGCTAGATCGATTAATTCGAGGCTGGCAAGAGGGCATTCCAGGCATGAAAGTGGGCGGTCGCCGCACACTGATCTGCCCACCGGTTTATGCCTATGGCGAGGCAGGTGGCGGTCACCGCCTGTCAGGGCGAACCCTAGTTTTTGTAATCGACTTGTTGGGCGTGCGCTAAACGCCAAAAAATAAAAAACCTCATCGGCGAGGATGAGGTTTTTTGTAGGCCCCGTCGGGATCGAACCGACGACCCACGGATTAAAAGTCCGTTGCTCTAACCAACTGAGCTAGAGGCCCTAGCGCTGCCAAAGGCAACCTTTAGATTCTAGCAAGAGTCGAGCCTTCTTGCTAATGGGGTTAGTGTTGGGTCATGAAGAGTTTGGGTGGGGCTGCGCGGTTAAGCGTGTTTTTTCGGGCAGGTTTCGTTGGCAGTTTGATTTTGGCGAGTCTTGCTTTAGCGGGTTGCGCTGATGTTCGCTCAGTGCCGCCGAGCCCAACCGGCACTGACACGGCTGCCCCAACACCTACGGCCACTCTGCCGATTGCAATGACGCCAGCCCAAGCCAAGGCAGCCTATAAGTCCATTGCACAAAACAGTTGTCGCCTTGCGCAGGCCGACGGCGTTGTCGAGGTTGGCGAGGGTTACACGGCAGTTATGACGAACTCGACGCAGGCTTATCAAGGCTTTAGCGAGGCTTTGCTGATTGCCCCCGATGCTTACAGTGTGTTGTTTAGCTTGAGTGACTTTAACTCTTGCGCCGATTGGTTCATTTTTAGCATGGCTGATGAGGCTGGCAAGGCGGCACCGATCGATGTCACATTTAACACGGATGCCTCGTTTAACGTGCAAAAAGTTTTGGCATCGGGCAAAACTTCTAAGCTTCGCATTGTGGTGGCAGACGGCCTGATTGCGACAATCACAGACTTGATTGAAACCAGCAAGCCAATCATTGGTTGTCGCTATGGCTCGCTAACAGAAGCTGACCTGGCGATTGTCAAAACGGCAGTTGACCGGCGCACTGCTGGTAAGTAGCTGTTTGCTAGAACTCTTTGGTCAGTTCAACTGCGCGGCACCATCGCTCATAGAGCGCTTGGTCGAAGGCGCCCGGGTCGAACTGGAGTTCTGGCACGACCAGTGATTCTATTTCTGCCAGCGAAGCCCAGACACCTGCGCCGAGGCCGGCAAGGTAGGCCGCGCCAAGGGCAGTTACCTGTGCACTTTGACTGCGCTCAACTTTGGTGCCGATGCTGTCGGCTTGAATCTGCATGAGTCGGTCGTTAGAACTTGCGCCGCCGTCAACCGCTAAACGTGTGCACCGCAGACCAGCCTCGGCTCCAAACAGGTCAAAAACTTGTCGCACCTGAAAAGCTATTGCTTCGAGAGTGGCTTGGGCGATGTTGCCGCGTGAAGTGCCCCGAGTTAAACCAAATATGGTGCCTCTGGCTTCAGGTTGCCAGTGCGGTGCGCCCAAGCCGGTTAGGGCGGGAACAAAGGTTACACCGCCGTTTGTCTCAGCAGCTTCAGCCAGTGCGCTCAGCTCGTTGGCTGAATCGATGATCTTAAGACCATCGCGAAGCCACTGCACTGCTGCGCCAGCCACAAACACTGAGCCTTCAAGCGCATAGGTGATTTTGGTTTCAGATAGATGCTCGCCTGGCAGCATCCAGGCAATCGTGGTGAGTAATCCGTTTTTGCTGGCGACCGCTGTTTGGCCGGTGTTTTGCAAAATGAAAGCACCAGTGCCATAGGTGCACTTGGTATCGCCAGCGGTGAATGCTGCATGACCAAAGAGCGCCGCCTGTTGGTCACCTGCGATGCCAGCAATCACAACCCCGACCAGCTCGGGCAGGTCGGTGGTGCTAACAGCGCCCACAACGCCGCTCGACGGCACAACTCTGGGCAGTGCCGATTCTGGCACGCCAAAGAGGTCAAGCAGCTCTGGGCTCCAAAGCCCGGTGCCTATGTCGAGCAGCTGCGTTCTTGAGGCATTGCTGGCGTCGGTCACATGCACCGACCCGCCTGTCAGCCTCGCGATTAAATAGCTGTCGACTGTGCCGACGGCCACTTTGCCCGCGACAACGTCAGCCCAAATAGCGGGTTCATTGCGGGCGATCCACATCAGTTTGGTCGACGAAAAATATGGGTCTAATGCTAGGCCGGTCAGCTGCTTTACTCTGGCTTCGAGACCTGCTTGCGCGCGAAGCTCATCAACAATTGCTGCGGTTCTGCGGTCTTGCCAAACGATAGCGTTTCGAGGTGCAGTTAAATCTGAGCGTCGCCAAAGCACTACAGTCTCACGCTGGTTGGTGATTCCAATGGCCTTGATTGGGGTTGCAGAACTAGCTGCTAAAGCAGCACGAACAGCCACCAATGTGGCTTGCCAGATTTGTTCAGGGTCGTGCTCCACCCAAACCGGCTGCAAAAAATGTTGTTCAAACTCGCTGTAGCCTTGAGCCACAATATCGCCAGAAGCCCCAACAATCACAGCAGTAACACCGGTGGTGCCAGCATCAATCGCTAAAACTGCCATTTCTAGCCCCTAATGTTCGAGCGGTTCGAATATCTCGATTTTAGTGACATCGTTGTCGCGGCTAGGCCATTCAACTATGAGCATGGCGGCGACCATGATGCCACCGCCGATCACGGTTTTTAGCGCCAAAGTTTCTTGGCCAATGCCCACGGCAAGCAGAGCGGTGAATAAAACCTCGAGCGTCAAAATAATTGCCACGCGCGATGAGTCCATCATTGATTGGGCCCAGGTTTGCACCCAAAAAGCCACGGCTGTCGCAAAAATCGCGCAGAACAGCACAGCAAACCAAACGCCACCGTCAGGCGGCATTTGATAACCCGGCACATCGATCATGGCGCCGACACCGCACACCGCACTCACGGTCGCAAGTTGCACCACGGTGAGCGCATAGGTGTCTTTGCCGGGGGCCCAAACGCCTAAGCCAACGATGTGGGCAGCAAAAAGCACGGCACAACCAATGACCCAAATCTGGCCAACTTCAATCGCAAAGTTGTTGATGCTGATAAACCCTAGGGCGATAGCAGCTAAAACAACGCCCACAACAATTCTTTTCGATGCCCTATGACCGAAAAGCAACCAGGCCAAAATAGGCGTGCAAATCACATAGAGACCAGTAATGAAACCGGTAATGGCCGCTGTTGTCACCCGCAGACCAATGGTTTGCGTGATGTATCCAAAGCTCAGCAACAAACCTAAAATCACGCCTTTGCGCAGCAGGTCGCGGTCAATTTTTTTGAAAACTCGAGGTTTAGCAACGATCATCAAAACTGTAGCGATAAGAAACCTGCTGGCTAAAAAGTCATAAAAGGGTTCGCGAGCGATGGAATCTTTCATGGTCACAAACGCGCCGCCCCAAGCGGCTGCGACAGCGACCAGGGCCAACATTGCCCAAGTGGTCTTTTTCAAAATTCCTCCGCTAACTAACCTAGCGGGCTTGTTGCTTCATAAAACTCAATCGCCACGATTCGTCGCCGTTCAGTCAGTGACAATGGGGTCAAATGAACCACCATCATCTCGCCGGGATTGAGTGCTCGTGCCTGATGCAGCAAGATTTCGTCACTTTCGTTGCCAAACTCGGCTAGCGAGTTGAGAATCGTTGGCAGAGCCGGCCGATGCGTGCAGAGCACTGAAGGCCTGCCA
>CAISOV010000080.1 GCA_903887175.1 uncultured Micrococcales bacterium | reverse complement strand
TAGTTCTGACAGCGTTTCTTAAACTAGATTCCGGCTCCTATAGCTTCAACCACGTTGATTCAGCCAGTATCGACCCTGAGCATTTGCGAACTCGTGTTGGTTATTTGCAGCAGCATCCGACGATTTTTGCTGGCAATGTCATGGCTAACCTCAGAATTGCTAAGCCCGAGGCCAGTGACGCCGAAATGATTGCGGTGCTAAAGACCGTTAGTCTGTGGTCGATGTTTGAGGCACGACAAGGTCTGCAAACTGAACTCGCCGAATTGGGGCGGGCTATTTCTGGCGGAGAAATAGCGCGATTGGCTCTTGCTAGGGCGCTACTAGTCGATTTTGATGTTTTGATTTTTGATGAACCAACCGCAAACCTCGATTTTCAAACCGCAAGCGACTTGGTCACAGATCTGGTTGCACTTGCAAAATCTAGAGAGCACCGGGCAGTAATTATTATCAGTCACGATGCAGATGTTATTTCTCGAGCCGAACGTGTTGTCACTATCAGCTAGTGAATATTCGACGACAGCAATCGCAAACGCTTTTGAAAGCCTTCAGCACGAATCGGCTTTGCAAATTCGATAAGTGATTCTTCGAGCAAAATACCGCGAGCTGGTCGAATTCCTTGAAGGCTGCTGAGCGCCCACACTTCAAGGCCTTGAAGGGCCTGTGGCGTGGCCAACTCGAGGTTCGTCTCAAAGCCACAATCACGCGCTATGCCAAAAACCTCTTCACGCGTAATCGACGGCAGCCATTTGGCGCCCTCAGCGCTTGTGCTGCAAAGAACATCGCCGCGCCACCAAACCAAAGAACTAAGTGCGCCTTCGTTGATGAAACCTTTATTGGTCAAAAACACAGCTTCATCGGCACCGTGCAGCTTTGCGTGGCGACGCAACTGCATTCCAAAACTCAGATCAGGGCCCTTAATTAAAGGATTCACTCGAACGTCAGCCTCGCCATAAGCCCACAGCAGCAAGCTTGGTTGAATTTCTGGTGCTACGCGAAGGCGAAAATGCAGTCTTTGCCCTAGAGGTGCTTCAGTGTGCAATTCAATGCGAGGAAACCAGTTTTCAGTAGCAGGAATTTCTGCAACAACAGCTTCAAAAAAATCGTCAAGCTGAGCCACGGCGCTCTCGTCAACGCTGCTTACCCATTGCGAAAAGCGTTCAAAATGAGCTTTCAGATTTCTGGTGCGACCCGACTCGACCAACCAAGAGTCAGCAACCGCAAGCTTCACTTCTATGCCGGTTTCAGAAATAGCATTCAATTTGCCATCGGCAAAGCGAAAGAATTGCGCTGTTTCGCTTGTGCTGTTCACGCAGGTCACCTTTCACTTGCATCTAATCTATATGCTAGAAACAACGTCAAATCGCCAAATGGTTTGCCCGCCTCGAGAGCCCAATTTTCATGACCGCAAGTCGACAACTCTTTGCTCGCAGTTTTGCGGGCTGGGTTGCTCCTGCCGATTGCTTTGCAGCGTTTTATGCCGAAAGCAAGCGTTCGTTTTGGTTCGACCGTGAAACTCACCCAACTGACAGATTTTCGGTTATGGGCGAGGCTGATGAGGTCGAAGAGTTCACCACGCGAAATCAAGGCCTAACTCAAATCGCCAAGGCGCAGTCAGACTTCAGCCATTTTGTTCAGGGCTCGACAGACCTCGATTTGCCTTTCGATTGGCGACCAGGCGTTGTTTTTGCTTTGGCCTATGACCCAGATTCTGTCTCGAGAACCCTAACGGTGACTCGTGGCATGGTTTTTGACCATGACAAAAGGCAAATATGGTTCATCGGTTTCTTTGTCAGCCAGACAGCTTTTGACCGGTGGTACCACGCAGCCTTACTAAACCTCACACTAACCGGCGGCAATTCGCTTGGGTATCGATTCGCGCTGCGCGCAAAGCGTGGTGTTCATAACCTAAAACCGCGCCACGATGACGATGCCTACTTGACTCTCATTGCTGAAACACAGCGTGAGATTGCTGCCGGCAACGTTTATCAGCTTTGTTTGACAAACCAGCTGAGCGCTACTCACAATTTAGACCCATTAGAAGTGTTTTATCGTTTGCGCGAAATCAACCCAGCACCATATGCGGGTTACTTGCGAGTTGGCGATTTCGCTTTGGTCAGCGCCAGTGTTGAGCAGTTCTTAACTGCAAACCGCTCTGGCTTGCTGCAAACTAAACCCATTAAAGGAACCCGCGCTAGAGCAAATGCCAGTCAAAGCGGCGCTGATGAAATCGTTGCAGCCGAACTAGCGGCTAATGTCAAAGAACGTGCCGAAAACCTCATGATTGTCGATCTGATGCGCAATGATCTAGCGAAAGTTTGCGAACCAGACTCGGTCAAGGTCACCAGACTTTTTGAAGTTGAAAGTTTTGCCTCAGTTCATCAACTAGTGAGCACCATCGAAGGTCAGCTCAAAGCAGAATACAGTCACGTTGACGCCCTAAGATCGATGTTTCCCGGTGGTTCAATGACAGGAGCACCAAAAATTCGTGCCGTTGAACTCATCGAAAAATTTGAAAGCGCACCTCGCGGCACTTATTCGGGCCTTTTCGGTTATTTAGGTCACTTTGATCATTCAGATGTTGCCATGGTGATTCGAAGCATTGTCTTTGAAGGCGACAAGCTAAGCATTGGCATCGGGGGAGGCATCACTAGCGACAGCGATCCAGATTTCGAAATCGCAGAGACCAAACTGAAGGCACGAGCGCTGTTAGCAGCCCTTGAAGTGCCCGACGCTTGGTAACCTAGAAGTTATGTCTGAATCAACACACACCCCTGCTGACGAAACCGGCTATAGCGTCTTTGACATTCAAGACAAGTGGTTGCCGGTGTGGGATGCATTGCGTCCGTTTGCATCGGGCAAACCGGGTGACACGCGACCAAAAAAGTATGTTCTCGACATGTTTCCGTACCCATCTGGTGACCTTCACATGGGTCACGCTGAGGCCTACGCACTTGGCGATGTGGTGGCTCGATACTGGGCGCAAAAAGGTTTCAATGTGCTTCACCCAATTGGCTGGGATGCCTTCGGCTTGCCGGCCGAAAACGCAGCCATCAAGCGTGGCTTAGACCCACGCGGCTGGACATACGACAACATCGAACAGCAGCGTTCATCGATGCGTCGATATGCCTGTTCGTTTGACTGGGATCGCGTAATTCGCACCTGCGACCCGATCTATTACCGCTGGAACCAGTGGTTGTTCCTAGAGTTCTATAACAAAGGTTTGGCTTATCGCAAAAACTCGATGGTCAACTGGTGCCCCAGCTGCCAAACTGTGCTTGCTAACGAGCAGGTAGTTGGCGGGTTGTGCGAGCGTTGCGACAGCACTGTGACCAAGAAAGCACTAACCCAGTGGTTCTTCAAAGTCACCGAATATGCAGACCGACTGCTTGATGACCTCGACACACTAGAAGGCAACTGGCCTTCAAAAGTTTTGACTATGCAGCGCAACTGGATTGGTCGCTCGAACGGTGCCGACGTTAAGTTTGTTGTCGAAGGTCGCGCTGAGCCAGTTGTGGTTTACACGACACGCCCCGACACGCTTTTTGGAGCCACCTTCATGGTTGTTGCACCTGACAGTGCCTTGGCCGCTGAATTGGTTAGCGATGCTTCGCTGCTTGAAGGCGATGGTGAGGGTATTCGAAGTGCTTTTAATGAATACCTTGATGGGGTCAAAAAAGCTAACGACATTGAGCGTTTGGCAACAGATCGACCAAAATCAGGTGTGTTCTTAGGTCGATATGCGATTAACCCAATCAACGGCGAGCGGTTGCCGATCTGGACTGCCGATTATGTCTTAGCTGACTATGGCCACGGTGCCATTATGGCGGTGCCGGCACATGATCAGCGTGACTTAGATTTCGCTCGCAAATTTGGATTGCCAGTTCGAGTTGTTCTTGAGACCGGCGAGGCTGACCCGCTTGAGAGTGGCCTCGCAGCGGCGGGTGACGGCGTGCTCGTCAACTCAGGCCCGCTGAACGGGCTTGAGAAGACTGAGGCAATTGGGGCCGCGATTGAGTTTCTGAGCAAAGAGGGCAACGGTGATGCAGCTAAAAACTTCAGGTTGCGCGACTGGCTGATTAGTCGTCAACGCTACTGGGGCACGCCGATTCCGATTATTCACTGTGAGTCATGTGGCGAGGTGCCTGTTCCAGCTGATCAGTTGCCGGTCGAACTACCAGCAGCCGAAGGCCTTGACCTTTCACCCAAAGGAACGAGCCCGCTCGGTGCGGCAACCGATTGGGTGAACGTGCCATGCCCTAAGTGCGGTGCTGCGGCCAAACGCGACACTGACACAATGGATACCTTTGTCGACTCGTCTTGGTACTTCTTACGTTACCTTTCACCAAATAGCACCGAGGTCGCTTTTGACCCAGCTGAGGCAGCTGCCTGGGCTCCGGTCGACCAATATGTAGGTGGCGTAACCCACGCGATTTTGCACCTGCTCTATGCGCGGTTCTTCACCAAAGTGCTTTTCGATCTCGGTCACGTTGGCTTTGAAGAGCCGTTCACCCGTTTGCTGAACCAAGGAATGGTTTTGATGAATGGTTCGGCCATGAGCAAATCTCGCGGCAACCTAGTGCGACTGAGTGACCAGCTTGATGAGCACGGCGTCGATGCCATTCGCTTGACGATGGCTTTTGCGGGCCCACCCGAAGACGATATCGACTGGGCTGATGTTTCACCTGCTGGTTCAGCCAAATTCTTAGCGCGAGCATGGCGTTTGGCAAACGACGTCGAAGCTGCCAAAGCTGCGGGTGTTTCGTCAACCGGCTCTGGTGACGTCGCAGTGCGCAAGTCGTTGCAGCTGTTTTTGCGTGACTTTTCTGCCAACATCGAGAACTTTAAGTTCAACGTTGGCGTTGCAAAGGTTATGGAGCTAGTGAATACGGTTCGTAAAGCGATTGACGGATCAGTCGGCGCCGCTGACCCAGCAGTGCACGAAGCTGTTGAAGAAATCGCAAAGGCGCTATCACTTTTTGCTCCTTACACGGCCGAAGACATGTGGGCAAAGCTCGGCAATGACCCTGGAGTCGCCCTTTCTGGTTTCAGGGTTGCCGACGAGTCACTGCTTGTTGAGAACACGATTGTTGCAGTGGTTCAAGTTGATGGCAAGTTGCGAGACAAGTTTGAAGTCGCTGTAGACATCACAGAAGATGCCCTTAGGCAATTGGCGTTCGATTCAGCGCTGGTTTCGCGAGCAATCGGTGACAAAACAGTCGCCAACGTAATTGTTCGCGCACCAAAGCTTGTCAACATCGCAACAAAGTAGCTTTTCTGCACGGCATTGCTTAGCTGCCAAGTTGAGGTGACCCTAGGCAATTAGCTTTGGGGAGTGAATCAGTTACAGACTCTAGTCACTCGAATCTTTCGTCTTGAGAAACCAATCGACAAGCGTTTGCTTTGGGGCTCACTAGCTGCCATTGCAATCATATTGTTCATGGTTTTTACGAGCGCAAGCGATGGTTCTGGCGATGCCACGGTCGCGACCGCTAATGGCAGCGGCCCAAACTTGCGATCAGTTGGCCCCGTTGCGAGCAACCAAAATGCTGCGATAACTTCGAACCAGGCCGGTTTGGTTGCGCCAAAAATCTTCGTGCACGTGGTCGGTCAGGTTGCGCACCCGGGTCTTTACGTTTTGCCTTCGGGTTCTCGCGTTGCCGACGCTGTTCTGGCTGCCGATGGTTTCAATCGCTTTGCTGATCAGTCAAGCGTGAATCTTGCTCGGCTGCTAAGCGACGGGGAACAGATTGTGGTTGCTAGTCGTGGCGGCAGCCTGAGAAGCGACGCAAATATATCAACTTCTGCCGCCCACACTGTTAATCTCAATCGCGCATCAGAGTTAGAAATTGAGTCGCTGCCAGGGGTTGGGCCCACGTTGGCAGGTCGCATTGTTGATTGGCGGCTTGCGAATGGTGGTTTTAAAACCAAAGCCGATCTGCAAAAGGTAGCCGGCATCGGCGACAAACTTTTTGCACAACTCAAAGACTTAGTTTCGCTCTAAGTGCAATCTCAAATAGATCGACTAGGGCAATAAATGCGGCACCAACGCATGGTGCGTCTGACAATTTTCGCAGCCCTTGCCACGCTCATTTTTGCAAGTTACTGTTGGCAGCTTGAAACGCTAAATGCACCTACTGTAAAGCATTACACCAGCAGTTTCTCGAGCGCCAAGTTGAGATTTTGCCTCACGTCGATGCCGGTGAAATCGAGAAGCAGGGGTTTCGGTCAGCAAAGCTATTCGGCCAAAACTTCGGCAGCCTCACCCTTTGTTTCAACCGGCTTGATTATCGGCCCGCTGTCTGGTTTCGCCAAAGGTGACTGTTTGTTTGCAATCGCAAGAATGTCGCCAGGCTTTGAGTCATCTAGGTATTTTTTCGTTGCAAAACTCTTTAGCAAACCCAAACTAATTAGCCACGCTGCGGCATCAACGGTCGATTGGCTCAAGTTCCGATTTTTGGCCAGTCTGCGTGGCATTACTGCTGATTCTGGTGGGCTGGTTGCCGGTTTAAGCATGGGCGATACCTCTAGGCTCAGCCCTGAACTGCTTGCAGACTTTAAGGTACTTTCACTAACCCACCTCACCGCAGTCAGCGGCACGAACTGTGCGATTGTGGTCGGCGCGGCTTGGTTTGTGATTGGTCGCATTCGGTTCGGCAGGCTAGTTGTCACAAGGTGGCCTAGGTTAGCCCTCGCATCTGCGGTGATTCTCGGTTATGTGGCTTTGGTGGGTGAGCAACCTAGCGTTCTGCGGGCATCGACCATGGTCATCACAGTTCTGTTGGCTAAAACAATCGGCCGCCATGTTTCAGCAATCAACGCTTTGGCTCTCGCATGTGCTGCGTTGTTAGTAGTTGATCCTTGGCTAATTTTTGATTACGGCTTCTTGCTGTCGGCACTGGCTTGCATAGGAATTCTTGTTGTTGCACCTGCGATCGCAGCAAGTCTCACTCGAAGATTTTCAGGCTGGCCAAGCTGGCTGACCGTAGGTGTTTCGGTCAGTTTCGCAGCACAAATCATGTGTTTTCCGGTTCTGCTACTATTGCAAAACGGTTTTTCAACATATTCGATAGTTGCAAACTTATTAGCTGAACCATTGATTGTGCCTATAACGGTTCTGGGTTTGCTAGCGGTTTTGGTCGCAGGGGTGTCTTCGCCTCTCGCGTCGCTCCTCAGCTTCGCAGCATCAATGTTTGCCGCTCCCATCACTGCCATGGCACATTACTTGAGCCAGGCACCGGCGGCCACGGGATTCTGGCCGTTAGGCACTTTAGGTATTGTTCTGGCCTTTTCAAGTGGCCTGTCATTGCTGATGATGACGGCAACCAAGCAGGCCAATGCCAAGCGCATTGGGGCAACATGTCTTGCTCTAACTCTTTGCATTGTCATTGCGCTTGGTTTGGTTTCAAATGTTCGTCAAGTTGCATGGGCTAAACCGGGGTGGTTCATGGTTAGTTGCAATGTGGGGCAGGGCGACGCAACTGTCATTCGTTCACAGAATCAGGTCGCTGTAATAGATGTTGGCCGTGATCCGATAATGATTAACACCTGCCTTAAGCAGTTGCACATTGAGCACATAAACCTGCTCGAGTTGACTCACTTTGATCTAGATCACGTGGGTGGGCTCGAAGGCGCCCTTTCAGGTCGAAAAATTGACTTGGCCATGCTCACACCATTCGTCGATACGAGGCCAGGCGCGAACGACGCTCGCGCAAGACTTGAGCAGGCTGGTGTTCCAGTGCAACTAGCCGAAACTGGGCTTGCTGGAACTCTTGGCAGTTTCAAATGGCAGGTGCTTTCGCCCCATCGCGGTGGTTACGAAGCGGTTGACTCAAACGACGGCAGCATCACTATGCTCTGGCGCAGCCCGACAGTAGACATTATTACGTTGGCTGATCTAGGCCAGAAGGGCCAAACCAGACTCAGACTTGAGAGCGCCGCTTGGTTCAACGAACAGCTTCAAAGCGTTCCGTTGGTGATGAAAGTTTCACATCATGGCAGCGCAGACCAAGACCCAAGCTTTATATCTTCGCTTCACCCCGTGCTCGCACTAATTTCTGTGGGCAAGGGCAACAGCTATGGTCACCCTACGGCAAAGACATTGGCGCTCTTGCATAGCATTGGTGCCGTAATTGAGCGCACTGACCAGCATGGCTCGATTTCGGTTACCCAACAACAAGGTGGCTTCGGGTTAGGCTTTCAGGGTGAGCAAGGCTAAACAGGTTGAATGGCGTTCGGCAAGACCGTCGCCGATCGTATTCGTGTTCGGCAACGAAGACTATTTTGCAACCCGTGCCGTTCGTTCGATTCGAGAGCAGTTGAAGCTCAAAGATTCCAGCCTTGAAGTTAACGATGTCGAAGCGAGCGAATATTCAGCAGGGCAAATTTTTGATCTAACTGCTCCTTCGCTTTTTGGTGAACCTCGTTTGCTAATTATTAGAGCGATCGAACGCTGTTCAGATGCGTTTCTAGATGACGCGCTCGCCTACATCAATAACCCACCCGATGACGTAACAGTGATTTTTAGACACAATAATTCCAGTGTTCGCGCAAAAAAGCTGATTGAAGCCCTTCGCGTGAACGAACACACATCAATCATTCTTTGCGACAAACTCAGCAAAGACAACGAAAAGTCTGCTTTTGTCATTGCCGAATTCGCCGCGCAACAGCGCAAAATTAGCAACGGGGCTGTGCGCGCGCTTATTGAGGCTTTCAACGACGACATAGCCGAACTCGCTGCTGCTTGTGATCAGCTGGTTCAAGATAGCGCTGAAAGCATCAACGAAGAGATTGTTGACAAATACTACGGCGGTCGCGTCGAGACAACCGCATTTAAACTCGCTGATACCTGCATGGCGGGTCAAGAGGGTGAGGCGCTTGCTATTTTGCGCCACCTGCTGCAAACCGGCGCAGACGCGGTAATGATTTTGGGCGCGCTTGCTACAAAAATTAGACAGATCGCAAAAGTGCATGGTGCCGAGAGTGCAGCTAGCGCTCAGGCTGGAATGCAGCCTTGGTTA
>CAISOV010000079.1 GCA_903887175.1 uncultured Micrococcales bacterium | reverse complement strand
TGAAGCCATTGGCGCCCGCGAGATTCTTGACTCACGAGGCAACCCAACCGTTGAGGTTGAAGTTCTGCTAGAAGACGACAGCTTTGGCCGCGCAGCTGTGCCATCAGGCGCATCAACCGGTGCATTTGAAGCACACGAAAGCCGCGATGGCGATAAAGGTCGTTACCTAGGCAAGGGTGTTCAGAACGCAGTTAAGGCTGTTATCGAAACCATCGACGAAGCCCTTGTTGGCTTCGACGCTCTAGACCAGCGCCTTGTTGACGCAGCACTTATTGCTGTTGACGGCACCGAAAACAAGTCAAACTTGGGCGCAAACGCAATCTTGGGTGTTTCACTTGCCAACGCACGCGCAGCTGCCGAGGCAACCGGCCAGCCACTTTACCGCTACCTTGGCGGCCCAAACGCTTATGTTTTGCCTGTGCCGCTAATGAACATCATCAACGGTGGCGCACACGCTGACACCGGCGTTGACATTCAAGAGTTCATGATTGTTCCTCTAGGCGCCGAGACTTTCAGCGAAGGTCTGCGTTGGGGCGTTGAGGTTTATCACGCACTCAAGGGCATCTTGCACTCTAAGGGCCTTGCAACTGGTCTTGGCGACGAGGGTGGTTTCGCACCAGAGCTTCCTACCAACGCGGCAGCACTTGAGATCATCGGCGAGGCTGTTGCTGCTGCTGGCTACAAGCTAGGCACCGACATTGCACTTGCACTAGACGTTGCATCAACCGAGTTCTATAGCGAAGCAACCGGCAAGTACACCTTCGAAGGTCAAGAGCGCTCAAGCGATGAAATGATCGCTTATTACGCAGACCTAGTCGCGAGGTTCCCTTTGGTTTCAATCGAAGACCCACTAGCCGAAGATGACTGGGCTGGCTGGACGAAAATCACCGCCGAGCTTGGCACCAAAGTTCAGCTTGTTGGTGACGACCTTTATGTAACCAACCCTGCGCGCCTTCAGAAGGGCATCGACGAGGCTGCTGGCAACGCGATTCTCGTGAAGGTTAACCAGATTGGCACGCTAACCGAGACATTGGATGCAGTCTCTCTTGCACAGCGTTCAGGCATGAAGGCGATCATCAGCCACCGTTCGGGTGAAACCGAAGACACCTTTATTGCTGACCTTGCTGTTGCAACCAACGCTGGCCAGATCAAGACCGGTGCACCTGCTCGTAGCGAGCGCGTTGCTAAATACAACCAACTGCTTCGCATTGAAGAAGAACTACAAGACGCAGCAGTCTATGCAGGCCGCGGCGCGTTCCCACGCTTCAAGAACTAAAGTGTCTAACCGCAAACCCCCTGCACGCACTGGGTCGGCCACTGGCCGCACTCAAAAGCAGACTGCCTCAAAGCGGCCTGCTGCGCGTGCGGGGGTTTTGCGCACCCGTGAGCCACAGGGTGGCACCGGCTCGCGCTTTGCTGCTGAGATTTTCGACAACCTGCGTCAAAACATTTATTTGGTGAGCATATTTGCAATCATCGTGTTCGGTGTTTTCACACTTGCACCACAACTGCAGTACTGGTTTCAACAGCGTCAACAAATAACTGACGCTCAAGCCCAAGTTGCGGCCATGCGAGACGCCAACAACCAACTAAAAGATTCAAAAAATCGCTGGGAAGACCCCGTTTATGTGCGATCACAAGCTCGTGACCGACTGTTTTATGTGCTACCGGGCGAAATCAGCTATCTGGTTGTTGGGGCTGACACGGCAAACGCGAGTGATGTGGCCGGCACACTGGGCGAAAAACTTGCCCAAGAACGCAAAACTAATTCGATCTCGCAGAGCATCGCACAAACCAAGAACAACTGGGTGAGCAACCTAGTTGAATCTGTTGTGATTGCTGGGCTTGACACCCCATCTGCTAAATAAAGAACAAAACCTATGCCACTCACCCCCGCAACCCCTGCCGATATCGCGACTGTTTCGAAACAGCTCGGGCGACCAGCTCGAGACATAGTGGCAATTGCTGCGCGCTGCATTTGCGGCAACCCAATTGTGGTGCAAACCAAACCACGACTTGGTCACGGCGAACCGTTCCCAACAACTTATTACCTAACTTTGCCGGCGGCAACCGCATCGATTTCAACTCTCGAAGCCACCCAGGTTATGAAGCAATACGAGCAAATGTTGGCCGACGACGCAGCCTTGAGCGCCGCCTATTTGGCCGCACACGAAGCCTATTTAGCTGATAGAGCCGCCTTGGGCGAGGCAGTGCCAGAGATCGACGGCATCTCAGCCGGCGGCATGCCAACCCGTGTCAAATGTTTGCACGCGCTTGCTGGTCATGCGCTCGCCGCCGGGCCTGGCGTGAACCCAATTGGTGACCTTGCCCTTGAAGCCTGCAGTTGGAGGCAGTCTCGCTGCGAGTGCATCGACTATGACGCTGCAAAACTTGAAACAACCTAAAACCCAAACCGAACCGACCGACCCCAGTTAGGTAGTAAATTAGAGAAATGCCTGCAAATAACAGTGGCGCCAGTGCGCCAAAAATTCTAGTAGTCGGCGGCGGTTACGCCGGTTTCTACACCGCAAAGAAACTTGAGAAGCACCTTGGCAAAGGCGAGGCCGAAGTCACCTTGGTTGACCCGCTGCCATATTTGACTTATCAGCCATTCTTGCCTGAGGTTGTGGGTGGTGCCATTGAGGCTCGTCACGTTGTGACCTCACACCGCCGTCACCTTCGCAAAACCAATGTCGTTTCAGGCAAGGTCACCAAGATCGACCACGCCACCAAGATTGCAACCATTGAGGTACCGGGTTTGGCACCTTATGAGTTCGCTTTTGACCAGGTTGTTGTAACAGCTGGTGCCGTTTCGCGCACTTTTCCGATTCCAGGTGTTGCTGACACAGCAATCGGCCTCAAGACTGTTGAAGAGGCTGTTGAGATTCGCAACCGCATTCTTGCAAACTTTGACAAAGCAGCCAACCTGCCTGAAGGCCCAGCACGCGATCGCCTGCTGACTTTTGTGGTTGTTGGTGGCGGCTTTGCAGGCATCGAAGTGTTCGCCGAAATGCGCTCACTCGCGACCTATCTTTTGCGTTACTACCCAGGCCTTAAGTTCAAAGACACCCATTTTCACCTCATTGAGGCAATGGGTCGCATCATGCCTGAGGTATCTTTGCCTACCAGCGAATGGGTTATTAAAAACCTTGCCGAGCGTGGCGCGCAGATTCACCTAAACACTCAGCTTCAGAGCGCAGTGGGTGGCAAGATCGAGCTTTCAACCGGTGAGAGCTTTGAATCAGACACTATCGTCTGGACAGCCGGTGTTATGGCTCACCCATTTGTTCGCAACACTTCATTGCCACTAGACGAACGCGGTCGCATCACAGCAAAGGCAACTTTGCAGGTTGTGAACGGCGAAGAAATCTTAGATGGCGTCTGGACCGCCGGTGACGTTTCGGCCGTGCCTGACCTCTCAGGTGGTGGCGTTGGTGGTTTCTGCGTGCCAAACGCACAGCACGCTGTTCGCCAGGCCAAGTTGCTTGCAAAGAACATTGTTGCCAACCTGCGCGGTGAAGGTGTTGTTGAATACAACCACACCAACCTCGGCGCAGTTGCCGGTCTTGGCGTTGGCTATGGCGTTTATCAGTGGCGCAGCGTAGCCGTCAAGGGCTTTTTAGCCTGGTTGATGCACCGTGGGTACCACGGCATGGCAATGCCAATGTTCGAGCGCAAACTTCGCGTCTTTTGGGGTTGGGTTAACAACTTCTTCTTGCGTCGCGACATCGTCGGCATCAGCGCAACGCAGACACCGCGTGCAGCTTTCGAAACTTTTGCAAGCCGCCCAAAGGCATAATCTAGTTTCAACAGATCCCCGAGTTTCGCGCCGGTCGGTGTGGGGCTCGGGGTTTTCTGCCCCTATAACCCAATGGCAGAGGTAGACGACTTAAAATCGTTTCAGTGTCGGTTCGAGTCCGACTAGGGGCACCACTTATGCACAGCACCTGAAAGTTCGCCTAAAGCACATCATTTAGCTGATTGAATATGCAAACCACTCACTAGCATTGAAATAACGCAATTCTGATTTAAATTGCATTTTAGGAGCAAAAAATGGATTCAACAATCATCGCCCTTCTAGTAGTTGTCGGCCTGATCGCTATCGTCGGCATTTTTCTTTGGGCTACCTACAACGGCCTAGTTACGCTCAACGAGCGCGTTAGCGAAGCCTGGAGCGACATAACTGTTCAGCTAAAGCGCCGTGCCGACTTGATTCCCAACCTGATTGAAACCGTCAAGGGCTACGCCACGCACGAAGCAACTGTGTTTGACAATGTCACGCGCGCTCGCGCCGCCACGGTATCACCATCAGCTCTGGGCAGCCCGGCTGCTGCCGCTGCCGCCGAAGGTCAGTTTCAGGGCGCCATGAAGAGCCTGTTTGCGGTTGCCGAGGCTTACCCGCAGTTGCAGGCAAACGCAGGTTTCTTAAACCTTCAAGGCGAACTAACCGACACCGAAAACAAGATTATGGCTGCCCGTCGTTTTTATAACGGTGGCGTGCGCGAGCTAAACATCAAAATCAAGCAGTTTCCGGCCACATTGTTTGTGCGCGGCTTGGGCTTCAAAGAGCGTGAGTTCTTTGAGGTTGCCGATAGCGCCAGCATTCAAGAGCCACCTCAGGTCAAGTTCTAAGGGTCTTTATGTATTCGGCTATCGCCGCCAATAAACGCAACACCGTAATCATCATTGCTTTGTTCGTTGGCCTGCTCGGCGGCCTTTCGCTCTGGTGGGGTTATGCCACCGGCAACGGCTCAAGCGCAATCTTTATCTTGGGCATCGTTGCCGTCTACACGCTGATTCAGTATTACGCCGCAAGTTCGCTGGCAGTTGCCATGAGCGGTGCGGTTGAGATTCAAAAAAGTGACAACCCTCGCCTCTGGAACACCGTAGAAAACCTTTCGATAGCCGAAGGCATGCCAATGCCTAAGGTCTACGTCATCAACGACCCAGCGCCAAACGCTTTTGCTACCGGGCGCGACCCAAAGCACGCTGTGGTTGCCGCAACCAGTGGTCTGCTCGAGATGATGAACGACACTGAGCTCGAAGGCGTCATGGCGCACGAGATGAGCCACGTTAAAAACTATGACATTCGCGTCACAACAATCGTTTTTGGTTTGGTCAGCGCCATCGGCATCATCGCTGACATGGCCGTGCGAATGGCATTTTATTCGAACATGTTTGGCGGCAACCGAAACAGCCGCGACAACAACAACAACGACAACAGTGGTTTTGGCATGGTGTTGGTTTTGGTCGGCGTGGTCGGCATGATCATCGCCTGGGTGATTGGCCCATTGGTAACAGCGGCGGTTTCACGCCAGCGTGAATACCTTGCCGATGCTTCGGGCGCTGAGCTAACTAGATACCCTGAGGGTCTTGCAAGTGCGCTTGAAAAACTTGGCACCTATGGCCGCCCGCTTCGCCGCCACAGCAGCACAATGGCGCACATGTATATCTCAGACCCAATGAAGAAAGCCGGCTTCACCGAGCGACTATTCTCTTCACACCCACCTTTGGCAGAGCGCATTGCCCGCCTTCGCAAAATCGGTGGCGGGTTTTAATAGCCAGCTAAACTTCTAACAGCATAGAAATGAGAGGCTGACATGCCACAACACCACCCAATCGAAGTGCCAACGCTTGCAGATTTTGCGGCTGCGCGCGAGATTTTGGGCGAAGTTGTGCTTGAAACCCCTGTGCTTCACAACTATTTTTTGAGCGAACTCACGGGCCAAGATGTTTATCTCAAATGCGAGAACCTTCAGCGCACAGGGGCCTACAAGGTTCGTGGTGCCTACAATCGCATGAGCAAGCTC
>CAISOV010000078.1 GCA_903887175.1 uncultured Micrococcales bacterium | reverse complement strand
TCACTAAGTCGAGCCGGAACCCCAGGGCGCAGCACATTAGCTGCTCGCAGGTGGCAGGCAACCGATTGTGAGCCCTCGATTGGCCTAGCGAGTTTTTTGTACATCTCTAGCAAAAAAGCTTCTAGTGACTCGACAGCGCCAGGGGTTAGGTTCGGGTCGCTTCGCAAATGCACCATCACTTCTTCAATGCCAGTGGGTTTTTTGGCCGCAACAGGCGCGAAAAATTCACTCGGATGCACACCTAGCCACCCACAAAGTTTCGTGAAACTTACTAGATCAGGCTGTGATCCGGATTCAACTCGAGTGAAAGTAGAGAATGACACGTCGGCTTCTGCAGCGGCTTGCCTCAAACTCAGTTTTCCGCGCCGATCCTTTAGTAGCCCAGCAAGTCGATTTGTATCAAGGCTTTGAACCTCTTCGTTGCTCATACGCACCCTCCGTCTCTTTATATTTTTGTGTGTTCCTGTGGCTAACCTCCACTTATAGCGCGCGACACGCCGAAAATCGTTACAATCTTGTTGCAATGACGCTTTGCTGATACGTTGCGTATAAGAAACTCACGACACAAAATAGTAAAGGAGTCGGATGGGCGGCAGTCATGACAGTGCGTATCCTGGCGGCCAAAACCCGCTTCAAATAAATATCGCTGAGTTAGCAAAAGAATTTCCACTGAATGCCGATGGCTTATTTGGAGAGCCAGGCACAGGCAATTCGCAGGTAATAAAGTCACAAGACCCTCTAGTTACAGCGAATCACTTTTTCGATGTTCTCAGCCAAGGGGCAGACATCGGACCCATGCCAGACGGAAAAGAAGGTCAGTTTGCTAACTTCTCCAATGTTACTTTTGTTAGCCTTAGGCCGACGAGTTCTGATGGGAGCCCTAGCCTACTGATCAACTTAAAGCGGTTAGGTCAAAAAATGCAAAAAATTCATTTTGAGAAGAAAGATTAGCAAATTATGAAAATTGTAGAAAACACTCTTTCAGAGGATGCGCAGAATCAACTTGTCTCGTTAGTAGGTCAAAAATTGGAGTACGTGACGGGTCTCGGGATAAAGCGATTTTTAGCTTCTGCCATGTTGCTCATTGTGACAGCTGATCTGGTTGTCGATATTTCAGCCACCATTGTAAATGAAGATTTCCCTGGCTTTCGCGAGGATTTTGGACGCATTCGTGTCGGTGATTCGCTTGAGTCGGACATCTCAGCCGCTCAGAGAGAGTCGACCAGGTTCTTCAAATTTTCTGGTGAAGAAATTGAAAGAGTATTAATCCGAAGATCCACAATGACCAAAACTGAAAACGGCACAGGTGTTTGGCAATACGTGTCTGACATAGCCATTCACTTCCAGGTTTCAAGTGGGTGGTTTGCCTTGTCCCTGCTAAACCATCACGATCAGGTTTTGACAGTCACCTACGCCGCAAACGATGAGCAACTCGAGATACCTGAAACCGATTCATTGTTCGAGTCCGATTTGTTCGAAAAGTATGAGGTCTCGCTTGACGACTTCGAGATTTCATAGGCAAAGAGAAAATGAAGATTGGCACACAGCTCTCGCAGAGCGAATATCACCTTCTAATCGGGGCTCCCAGAGATTATCCCGTGCAACAGGAAGTTGAAGGTCGGTACGCTATGCCCGTTCTGGATCCAGCCACGATTCATAACATACCTGAGACATTTGTTGCATTTGATGACCGTGGTCGCGGAGGTAGCGCTGACACCACTGGAGTCCATTTTTACAAGAGTGATGTAAAACTGATTCCGATTTTGGCTCAGCCCCTTAAGTTCGGCAACACTTTAGGGCAGTACAAATGCCTTCTGACGCCTGACATAACCTTGAGCCAAGGCATGCCCGAGTGGATGCGAGCCAAAAACACATTCTTGTCGCGAGCAGTAGGAGCAACCTGGCAAAGGCAAGGAATTTCTGTCACACCTTCGTTACGGTGGCTTTCTCCGGAGGATTATGATCTAGCCTCAAGTGGAGTCGCGCAAGGCAGCGTGTTTGCGGTGAGTAGCTTCGGATCCCAAAGGGATCGTGTCTTTAGACAGGAGTTTAAGAGGGGTTTACGGGAACTTGTAGCGCGTATCAATCCACCGGCTATTGTTGTCTATGGTCAAGCAATGGGAGGGCTGCAAGACATAGTCGGACCCGATGTTGCATTGCATATTTTTCCGAGTCAAACCGAGTCTCACACAACGCGAACAGCAGGTGCTCGAGATAACGAGCGTGTGACGCTTTTCTAACCCTGAGCTGAGCCACCAGCGCCACCGCGCGTGCGACGACGTTGACGGTTGCGTTCACCAGTTGGGCGAGCGTGCTCGCCACCACCGTGAGTTGAGCGGGCTTGGTCGTTGCTTGACTTTTGGCGATCAACGCCGCCGTCTTCGTGCTTTTCACCAGCGTGACCACCAGCGCGGCCAGGGTTAGCTGAGCCACTGCGGCCACCACGGTTGTCGCCACTGCGAGCCGAGCTGTTGCCGCCGCTTGAACCACCGCTTGAACCACCGCGTGAACCACCACGGTTTTGACCGCCACGGCCAGCGCCGCCAGAGCGAGGCTTTTCGTCGTCGCCGGGTTTCCATCCGTCTGGTCGCTTGGTTGCCTGAACGCGACCTTTGGTGCCAGCGGCAATGTTTAGGTCTTCAAATAAGTTCTTTGACGAAGAATAAGTTTCGGCTGGTTCAGGGTTGCCAAACTCGAGGGCTTGGTCGATGTTCTTCCAGCGAGTCATGTCCTCCCAGTCAACAAAAGTGACTGCGATGCCAAGACGGCCAGCGCGACCGGTGCGGCCAACGCGGTGAAGGTAGGCTTTTTCGTCTTCGGGAATCGTGTAGTTAATCACGTGAGTCACATCGTCAACGTCGATGCCTCGAGCAGCAACCTCAGTTGCAACGAGAATTTCTTTTTTGCCACTGCGGAAGGCCGCCATCGACTTTTCGCGCGCCTCTTGTGACATGTCGCCGTGCAGGGCGCAAGCGTTGAAGCCGCGGTCGATAAGCTCTTCGCTAACCTTGCTGGCTTGACGTTTGGTCTTTGCAAAGATAACGGTCTTGCCGCGGCCTTCGGCCTGCAGAATGCGACCGACCATTTCGTCTTTGTCGAGCGAGTGAACGCGATAAACGAACTGCTTGATGTCGGCCTTGGTGTGGCCTTCGTCAGGCTCGTTGGCGCGAATGTGCATCGGGCGGTTCTGATATTTGCGAGCCATCGTGACGATTGCGCCAGGCATGGTTGCCGAGAAGAGCAG
>CAISOV010000077.1 GCA_903887175.1 uncultured Micrococcales bacterium | reverse complement strand
CAATCGGCGTGCCAGCGGCTGACGAGTGTGTCATCTCAGCTGGGTGATTAACCAATGACTCAACGCCACCTAAACTCTCGGCAAGGGTGAATAGCCGCAAAGCGTGAGCAAATCGAATAGCCTCAGCTGTGCCTGCCTTTGAACCATCTTCGTCGCCTGCAAAGCGCAGCGAAACCATTCCACCAAAACCGTGCATCTGGCGTTTAGCCAGCTCGTGCTGCGGGTGGGTAGCCAGGCCTGGGTAATAAACCTCAGCCACCCCAGGGTGGTTTGCCAGAAACTCAGCAATAGCTGCGGCGTTTTGCTGGTGACGATCCATGCGAACCGCAAGAGTTTTAAGTGAGCGATGAGTGAGCCAGCTATCGAAAGGGCTCGAAACCGCTCCGAGAGCAAAGTGCAAATATTTAAACTGCTCAGCAAGCTCAGCATCGCTGACAATGACGGCACCGCCCAAGATGTCGCTGTGGCCCCCAAGATATTTTGTTGTTGAGTGAACGACGATGTCAGCGCCAAGTTCAAGTGGGCGCTGCAGATAAGGCGAACAAAAAGTGTTGTCAACTGCGGTTAAGGCGCCATATTCGTGGGCAATGCGCGATGTGAGGCTGATGTCAAACACCGTGAGTTTCGGGTTGCTCGGAGTCTCGATCCAAACCAATTTGGTTTTGCCTGGGCGAATAGCAGCGCGCAGCGAAGCTTCGTCGTTGAGGTCGGCTAAGTCAAACTCAATGCCCCACTCGCGATAAATTTTGTTGAATAGGCGATAGGTTCCCCCATAAAGTTCGTTTGCCAACACAACGTGATCGCCCGGCTTCAAAGTTGCGCGAATGACCGCGTCTTCGGCTGCGATGCCACTTGCAAAACTAAACCCAAACTTGCCACCTTCAAGATTGGCAAGAGCCTCTTGCAGGGCATCTCGAGTTGGGTTTGCAACTCGGCTGTATTCATAACCGTTGCGGTGCACGCCGACAGCGTCTTGACGGTGAGTCGAAGCCAAATAGAGCGGCGGCATTACCGCACCGGTTAGCTCGTCTGGAGCTTGGGCAATGTGAACAGCACGGGTTTCAAAATCGGTCATGGTCTTCTTTCAGAGGGTGGCGCATGGGCGCACGACTTCGCTACCTCAAGTTTAAAGCGAAAACCCGCCAAGCCAAACGGCTTGACGGGTTTTCAAGGTTTTGTTGCGAGAGATTACTTAAGGGTAACCTTTGCGCCAGCAGCCTCAAGGGCAGCCTTTGCCTTCTCAGCAGCGTCTTTGCTTGCGCCTTCTAGAACAACTGAAGGTGCGCTGTCAACTACAGCCTTAGCTTCGCCAAGACCTAGTGAGGTTAGTGCGCGAACTTCCTTGATGACCTGAATCTTCTGGTCGCCAGCAGCCTCAAGAACGACGTCGAATGAGTCCTTCTCTTCAGCGGCTTCAGCAGGTGCTGCTGCACCGGCTGCTGCAACTGCTACAGGAGCAGCTGCGGTTACTTCGAACTCAGCTTCGAAGGCCTTTACGAACTCGCTGAGTTCAATAAGGGTTAGTTCCTTGAAAGCGTCGATTAGCTGTGCGGTGGTTAGCTTAGCCATTTGATTTTCTCCTTGTTTTTGGTTTTAAAGATTTGGGGTTTTGAAACTTTGGTTTTTGGGTTACGCATCTTTTTTGGCACGAAGCGCGTCGACAGTGCGAACGGCTTGTGAAAGCGGGGCGTTGAAAAGATAAGCGGCGCCGAATAGCGAAGCCTTGAAAACGCCAGCGGCCTTAGCCAATAGCACTTCGCGGGTCTCGAGGTCAGCAAGCTTCTTAACGTCGTCGGCTGAAAGAGCAGCGCCATCAAGCACACCGTTCTTAACAACCAATAGTGGGTTCTCTTTTGCAAAGTCACGCAAAGCTTTTGCCACTGAGACTGCGTCTCCGTGAACAAACACCATCGCGCTAGGACCAAACAAGAGGCCGTCAAATGCGGTCACTCCAGCGTTCTTAGCAGCAATCGATAGCAGTGTGTTTTTTGCAACGGAGTAGGTTGCGTTCTCGCTGATGTCGCGGCGCAATTTCTTGAGCTGCTCAACGGTGAGACCGCGGTATTCAGTTAGCAATACAGCAGATGAGCTTGCAAACTTTTCAGTTAGCTCAGCAACTGTGGCTTCCTTATTCGCCATGTCACTCCTTGGTTTTTTCGTTGCCGGTAGCCCCAGGGCAATAAAAAAGCTCCGGCGCACGCGCACGGAGCAAAAACAAACACGATTCAATGAATCAGATTGAGCTACTTCATACACCTGCGCTGGATGCCGCTTATTGCGATCCTTCGTCGGCGCGCAAAACTTCAAGAAAATCTTGGGGTTAAGCACGACCGAAACCGGCGGTCTTTGGCTGTGTTCAAGTTTAGTTGCCATTCGCCCGGGGCGCAAGTGTTGATCTGGTTATGCAAAAGCCCCTGCAGGCTTTTAGCTTGCAGGGGTTTTACAAAGTGCTTAGTCGCGAGGCTTGCGTCGGCCTCCGCCGCCAGAAGCTCGGTCGTTCCAACGACCCTTGCCGTTGCCGCCGAAGTTGCCGCGACGTGGGCCACGGTCATCGCGACCACGACCACCGCGGTCACCACGGTCACCGCCACCGAAGTCGAGCACGTCGGCCACCGGTGGCGGAGCGATCGGGCCCGCGAGCTGCTCGAGCAGCTCAGACGATGGGCGAACATCCGAGAAAATACCATCACGGTCAGCGCGACGCAACAGGTCTTCGAGACGGCGACGACGGCTGCGCGGAATCAATGTGATCACGGTGCCCTCCTTGCCGGCACGGCCGGTGCGGCCTGAGCGGTGAAGGTAAGTCTTGTATTCCTCAGGTGGATCAAGCTGAATCACAAGCTGAACATCGTCAACGTGAATGCCTCGGGCTGCAACGTCGGTTGCAACAAGCACGCGAACGTGGCCCTTGGTAAAACGCTCGAGGTTGCGAGTGCGCTGGTTCTGGTTGAGGTCACCGTGAAGGCGGGCTGATGGAACACCGGCTTGAGTCAAGCTTTCGCTCAAACTCTCAGCAGTCATTTTGGTGCGAGTGAAGATAAGTGCCTTGCCCTCGCCCTGAACTAGGCGAAGCAAAACAGCACTGCGGTCTTCGTTGTCGACCTGAAAGACGCGGTGAACGATAGTTGAAGTCTCTTGAGTCTCGTTAGGAACCTCATAAACATAAGGGTTTGGCAAGAACTCTTTAACAAGAGCGTCAACTTCGCGGTCAAGAGTTGCCGAGAACAGCAACTTTTGGCTGTCGCCGGTGGCGCGCATGATGCGACGAACACCTTCGATAAAGCCAAGGTCACACATGTGGTCAGCTTCGTCAATCACGATGGTCTCAACTTCGCTGAGGTCGATGATTTTCTGAGCCATTAGGTCTTCAAGACGACCAGGGGTCGCAACAACAATGTCAACACCGCGGCTAAGCGCGATTTCTTGACGACGCTGAGGCACGCCACCATAAATGCAGCAGGTGTAGAAACCTACGGCACGGCTTAGAGCCGAAACGGTGCGGTCAATCTGATCGGCCAACTCGCGGGTTGGAGCCAAGATAAGTGCACGAGGCTTGCCCGGCTTGCGAGGCTGTGAACCAGCTGCAACAAGCTTTGAAATAACCGGAACTGAGAAGGCGATGGTCTTGCCCGAACCGGTCTTGCCTCGGCCAAGCACGTGACGGCCTTCGATGGCTGCCGGAATCGTTGACTGCTGAATTGGGAACGGTGTCTCGGCGCCCATGCCCTGAAGGGCGGTAAGCAAACGAGGGTGAAGGTTCATCTCTTCGAAAGTAGTGATGGTTGAAACTTCTGACTGGTCAGCGCTCTCAAGTTTTTCAAGAACGGTGTCTTCAAAGAAGGCCTTCTTGTTTGGGTTGCCTTCGCGAGCACCAGCAAAGCTAGAGTCACGGCTGCGGTCGCGCTCAACGCGGTCTGGGCGGTTGCCATCGCGGTCAGCTGCAAACGGACGACGTTCGCGGTTGTCGCGGTCGCCGAATGAACGACGCTCGCCACCACGGTTGTCGCGGTCGCCAAATGAAGGGCGGCCGCCGCGGTCTGAACCACGGTTGTCGCGGTCACCGAATGAACGACGCTCGCCACCGGCGCGGTTGTCGCGGTCGCCAAATGAACGACGCTCGCCACCACGTTCTGCACCGCGGTCATCACGATTGCCAAAAGCTGGGCGCTCGCCACCGCGGTTGTCACGGTCACCGAATGAACGGCGCTCGCCACCGCGGTCATCACGGTTGCCAAAAGCTGGGCGGCTGTCGCGGTCACCGAATGATCGGCGCTCGCCACCACGGTTGTCGCGGTCGCCTGAACCGGCGCCCTGATAACCACGGCTTGCGCCACGGTCGTCACGGCTGCCAAAGCTGCGGCCTTCGTTAGAGCGCTCGCGAGGTGACCAGTCACGGCCACGGTCTTCGCGACCGCCGCTTACTTCACGGGGAGCACGGTCATCGCGACCGGCACCACGAGGTGCGCCAAAGCCACGGTTGTCGCGGTCGCCAAATGAACGGCGCTCGCCACCACGGTCTGCACCACGGTTGTCGCGGTCACCAAAAGAACGGCGCTCGCCACCAAAGTCACGGCCACCAGAGCCGCGGTCATCGCGACCGGTGCGAGGCGCTGAATCGCCACTGCGCTCTGTGCGCGCTGCACGGTTTTCAAAGAATGCTGGGCGGCGGTCAGATGACGCGCCATCGCGAGCTGGGGCACGGCTAGCGCCACCCTCGCGTGGTTTGAATGTGTTGGTTCGCGGGGCACCCTTGGGCGCGCGCGAAGAATCCTTGCCAAAATTAGGCATAGTTCGTTTCCTTTATTTTTAAGTTATGTGGGCTGCAAAGGGAGTAGCTCTGCTGGCCGCGCCGGTTAGTCGAACTGCGCAAAACCCACAAACGAGATAAACGTTCGCAAAACGGCGAACTCTCAAATAAAGGAAGTGACTGGCACGTCTTAGAGCTGACATTTAGGTAGCCAGATAAGTTGTTGACGTGCTGCAAACGACTAGTTGTCACGATTACGTAACTTTTAGAGTCTAGTCGACGGGTTTCAAAAAAGCTAGAGGCAGTTTTTGTGGCGCGTCTAGCACTGGCTCTTAGAGCAGGTGGCGCGCCGCCAAAGCAACCTCGAGGGCTGCGTTGCTAGGTTCAACTAGAAACTCACCGTCGGCAAACAAAATAACTGGAATGTTCTTGCGACCTGAGATCGCTTCAGCCTCGGCGGCCAATTCGGCACTGTCTTCGACGTTGCGCTCGACATAAGCCACGCCAGCGCCATCAAGATAAGCCTTCGATCGAATACAGTCGCCGCACCAGTCGGCGCCATAGTAGGTAACAGCAGCAGTTGCAGTTGATTCAGTCATTGGGTGATCCCCTAGTTTTCAGTGGTTTGCTATCGCAACCGGTTTTTGTCTGAAATCGACAACACCCCGTCGACAAAGGTTATTCCGCTGAGATCACGCACCACAATATCGGCAGCAGTGTCAAGTGCTCGCTCAGAAACCCCAATCACTAAACCTATGCCCGCCTCAATAGCTGCGTCAGCTCCAGCTGCAGCATCTTCAAAAACGACACAGTCGGCCGGGTCAAAACCGAGACGCTGCGCACCCAATAAATAGGGGTCGGGATGCGGTTTGCCCCGCTCAACATCATCGCCGGTAACCAGCTCGGCTGGCACGGCAATGCCGGCGGCTTCGAGCCTAGCCCGCCCAAGGTTTGCGTTGGCACTTGTGCAAACCGTCCACACCCCGGGCGCCAAACTTTTTGTGAGCTCAACGGCTCCACCCAAAGCTAACGTCTCGCTGGCGGTGCGCTGCTCAAGTTCATTGATGCGGTCATTGGCAGCCTTCACCATTTCAGGTGCCACGAATTGGCGCACCTTATCGATTGCACGCATGCCAGCGTGCTCGGGTGAATCCCAATCAAAATCTGGAGCAAACTCTTTTGACCATTGGGCCCAAGCAACTAAAGCTGCGTTGTGCGAATCTACCAGCACACCGTCGTTGTCAAACAACAAACCTTTAGCGTGAAAAATCATGACATCGCTTTCTGGTCAGAGTTGCAAAGGCGGGCGCCCTAGGGCTCACAACCATCAGTTTAAACGAAAACGACCCGAGGCTCTCACCACGGGTCGCTTCGGTGCTGCCGGCACAAATGGCAGCAGATCTGTTAGTCGCCTTCGACTTTGATGGTTTGAATGGTTCCGGTGATAGTTCCAAGCAAAGTATCAACGTTGTATTCAGCCGTTGGTGTGTCTTTCACAATGCGACCCAAACGCAGAACAACAATTCGGTCAGTTACTTCTAAAACGTGAGGCAATGTGTGCGAAATAAAAATAACGCCCAAACCTTTTGCTTTAGCAGCACGAATAATCTGCAAGACTTCGCCGGCTTGACGAGCGCCAAGGTGGTTGGTTGGCTCATCAAGAATGATCACCTTTCGAGCCCAAGAAACCGCTCGGCCAATGGCTACTGCTTGGCGCTGGCCACCTGATAGTTGCGAAATGGGGCGGTTTGCTGAGGGGAACGCGATGCCCACCTTTTCAAGGTCTTGCTGCGCCTCGACATTCATTTGCTTTTTAGCCAAGAAACCGAGCCAGCCAAAAAAGCCGCCAACAGTTTTTTCGCGACCAAGAAACACGTTCTCGCTAACGGTTAGGTGTGGCGCTAAGCCAGAGTCTTGATAAAGAGTTTCAACGCCTGCTTCAAGAGCATCTCGCGGTGACTCCCAGGTGCGCTCGACGCCATCTAAGAAAATCTGCCCACCGTCTGATTTGTGTGCGCCCGAGAGAACTTTAACCAGCGTTGATTTGCCGGCACCGTTGTCGCCAACGAGCCCGATCACTTCACCAGCGTGAAGCTTCAAGCTTGCGCCGTCTAGCGCGACTACTGAACCGTATCGCTTAGAAACGTTTTTTACTTCGTAAATTAGTTCGCCGGTCATTTATTTTCTCCTCTGGCTGAAGTTGAAACCTTGAATACCTACTGCGCCAGCGATCATGATTGCCACAATGACTTGCTTCCAGTTTGGGTCCATGCCCACCATGAGCAGCCCTGACTGTACTTCGTAAAGCAAGAATGCACCAAGAATCGTTCCAAGCATTTTGCCTGAACCACCCATAAGAGAGGTTCCTCCAATAACAACTGCAGCAATTGCCTGAAGTTCAAGACCTGTGCCAGAGCTTGGTGAACCAGAGCCTAGGCGAGTGTATGCATACATTCCGGCGATTCCCGAGAGCGCGCCTGAGACAACATAAACCCAGGTCAGGTGGCGTTTTACGCTGATGCCGGCTGCTTTAGCGGCGAACGCATTTGAACCGATTGCATAGGTGTATAGACCGAAGCGGGCTTTGTGCAAGAACAAACCGGCCACGGTCACGATGATGCCAACAAGCAACACCGCGAAAGAGATTGGGCTGAAGTCAATGCCCCCAAGGTTGATTGGGTTGACTAGGCCATAAAAGTTTGGGCCCTGAAGTGGCATGCCACCAGACCAGATAATCGCCAGACCAGCGCCACCGCCAAGAGTGGCTAAAGTTGCGATGAAAGGCACGATTCCCACAATGTTCACTAGAAACGCGTTTAGCAAACCAACTGCAACGCCGGTAGCGATGCAAATCAATAGTGCGAGAAGTAGCGGAGCAATTGCCGCCTCATTTTTGACGTTCAAATCTAGGTGCATCCAGTTGACCATTACGACACCGGCGACCACGCCGCTGAGACTAACGGTGGAACCAACCGAAAGGTCGATTCCGCCGCTAATCACAACGAAAGTTTGGCCGACAGCAAGCAACACAATCAAACCCCAGTCGGTCAAGATGTTGTTGAACACCGAGACATCCCAGAAAGATCCGTAACTGCCTGCAGAGAATACGCCCGCTAGGAGCAAAATTACCGCAATCAGAATGGAGCTTTGGTTGGTTACTAGTGGCTTCCAGTTGAAGCCCTTGGGGGCTGCCTGGTTTGCGAGCTTGCTGTCGGTCATTTGTTGCTTTCTTTTAGATACCTATTCGACTATTTCTAGCGACTAGTTAGCTACGTAGGTGTACTTGGTTAGGTCAGCTGCTGAAGTGTTTGCATCCAAAGTTACGTTTGGAATCACTACGTCGTGCTGAGCTGGGTCAGTGCCGTTGTTGATCTTGTCAACGATTGCCTTGATTGCCTGACGTGCCTCTTCAGCTGGGTCCTGCGCAATAAGAGCGGTGAAAACACCAGTCTTGATTAGGGCAACGTTTGCTGGGTAGGCGTCGTAACCGACAAGAGCAATCTTGCCAACTAGGTTCTTGGCCTGAAGTGCAGCTGCTGCGCCTGATGCGTTGGTGCCATCGATTGCGAAGATGCCCTTTAGGTTAGGGTACTTGGTTAGCCAGTTGTTCACGTTTGAAGCTGCAGTCTGTGGGTTTGACTGTGAGTAAGCAACGTCGCGAAT
>CAISOV010000076.1 GCA_903887175.1 uncultured Micrococcales bacterium | reverse complement strand
GTGCGAGCAGCAAACATCTCAACGTTGGCTGAGCCAGCCAAACCAAGACTATAAAGATCAACGTTTAGCGCACGAGCAACTTTTGCGGGCCAAGTGTCGGCAGGAGTCTCGGCTTCTTGAACGTGACTTATCGAACTGCCATAGTGCACCCAGTTGACCTTAGGCTCAGCAGCCAACAGCGGGGCATTTGCAGTTAGGTCGATAAATTGAATCTCACAGTTGTGTGGCAACCAGAGGGTTATTTCACGCGGATGCCCTTCGGCCACCTCGGGCAGCTCAAACTCGGCAACCGAGTTTTCGCCCTCAGTAGTGCCGGTGTTCTGCATGCCGTTCCAAACGCGAAGGTCGCCTTCGTTGCTCGACTTGAAAATGTGGGTTTCGATGCCAGCTTCGTCGTTGAAGGTTAGTGACGCTGTCGATGGCGGCGAAAGGTATCCGTCAGCTAAGTTTTGATCGCGAAGTGCTCGATAAGTGAGCGACACTTTAGTTGCTTCGGTGACAAGTTTGATGGTCACACCAGATGCGTGGTTGGCAACGCGCTCGGTCACGTTGTCGTGCTGGTGATACATGTTCGTCCAGCTCGGCAATCGATGAATGCTGAAACCCAAAGGGCTTTCGCGCAGTTCTGCAACACCGCGCATTGACAGTGCTAAAAGTTCTTCGAGCTTTTCATCGATAGCCATTACAAAAGTCTATTTCGCCGCACCAAGTGCGGCCATTGCGGCATTTGCCTTGCCGCCACCCGACACCAGCGAAGAACTGGCGATTTGCGAAGGCTCAAGCTGCCATCGCAACTGTGCCGAGTTAGGCGAGAAGGCCTCCCACCACCAAACTCCAAGAGCCTTTGAACCCGCTGCTGAACGCAGCAAAGCGCAAACCGCAGTGGCATAAGCGGCTTGACCGCTGTTGGTGAACGCAAAGCCTGGTAAACCTGCCTTGCTAACGTCTATTACCTGCTGGCTCACGCTAACCGTGGTGTTTGCATAGGCGGTTTCAGCAACTGCGACGGGCAAGTGCCACTTGGTTGCCACCACAGCAATCGATGCGCTCAAATTGCTTAGCGGCCCAGCCCATTGGCTGTAATAGCTGAGCCCAATGGCATCTGGTTTGATAAGACCGTTTGCAAAGCTGTAGGTGAGCCATCCGTCAGTTTTGCTAGCATCACCACCGGTTTCAAGGTGAATCATCACTTTGGTGCGCGGCGAGGTTTGGTGCGCCGCCTTGATGCCCGCGTTCAATAACGAAGTCATTGCAGTGAACTTCGATGAGGTCCACTGATCTATCTGACCGTTGGGCCAAAGAATTCCGTTGCCAACCTCATTGCCAACCTGCACCCAAGCCGGTGCAGTGTTTTGGCTGGCAAACTTTGTCAGCACGCTTGTCGTGTAGTCGTGAACTTTTTGAACCAGTTGCGGCTGGGTTAGGTTAGCCCACGCCGCCGGTTTGTTTTGCTTGCCGGGGTCAGCCCACCAGTCGCTGTAGTGCAGGTCTAACACAAGCTGCAAACCAGCAGCCTTGATGCGTTTTGCAAGAGCTAACACCTCGGTTAGAGAACCGTGCTGGGTGCTTGGCCCAACCCACAGCCGCACACGGGCAATGTTGAGGCCTGCTCGTTTCATGAGAAGCAACGGGTCGGTAGCTTTGCGGTTTGCGTTATAAAACTTGCTGCCGGCTTGTTCGATTGTGGGCAACCAAGAAACATCTGCACCATTTTGCAGTGCTTGGCTAGAGGTTGCAACCAACGCTTTAGAACTGTTGATTTGACCCGCAGGCGTTAGGGCCGCCAAGCTTGCCGAGCTGCCAAGACTAAGGGCAAACAAGGTCGCTAAAGTCAGCGCCGCCACTGAGCGCAGCAACTGATCTGCACTTCGAACGGCCATTTAATCTCGCTAACTTGCACAAACTTATTCAGGTGGGCATCAAAATCGCCTCGCTGAGCCTTGCTTTGAAGAATACCGCTTTGGCGTAGTCTTTTGAGAGAGCAATTTGGCAAAAGGTGGTTCAAGTGAGCGCTACAAACGCGATCAAACGCAACGGTTGGCTCGACGTCGTTCGAGGGCTTGCAATTGTTGCGGTTATTTTGGTTCACACCGGTCACACTTCGCGCTCTATTTTGGGTGCCAGCGGCATGGTTTTGTCGAACAAAATTCTCGGATTCACCGATCTAGGCGCATCTGGCGTTGAGCTGTTCTTCTTCATTTCGGGTTGGCTCCTTGCTTCGATTTATGGCGATTCGAGCAAGCCTTTGGGCCGAGCCTATTGGTTGCGTCGCATCGGCCGCATTATTCCGCTCTGGCTCTTGTTTCTGGGCATCACCGTGTTTACTTCGCAATGGAGTTTTAGCGGTCGCTGGCGCGACGCGATCTCAGCTGGTGCCGGTGAGTCGGCATTTTTTCACAACCCACTGATGGTCGCGCTGCTTACAGCAACGTTTACTCTTTGGCTTTCGCCCGGGCTCTGGAACACTGTTATTGGCGGCGGCTGGTCGATTCAAGCCGAGGTCGGCCACTACTTGTGGTTTCCGTTGCTTCGCAAGTTCTCACTAAAAAACATGTTGAGAGTTCTTGCAGCAGTCAACCTCATGACTCTTGTGCTCATCACAATCGCTGTCGCCAACAGCAAGCAGGGCGGCCTGTTCATGCTTGCCACAAAGGCTTGGCTTCGACTCGACGTTTTTGCCACCATCGGGTTCTTTATCATCGGCCTAATTGCTTATCGAGTTTGGGCTAAAACCCAAGAAGGCAAAAGCATCGGCGAAGCCTTTGCAGCACTTGAAGTTGACGCTTTCACAGCTGTTGCTTACACGCTGACTTTCATGATGGTGCCGTTGGCATACGGCCACGAGTTAGAAGCCTTAGGTTTTGTGGTTGCCTGCCTCGCAATTAGCTACGGTGCTTATAAAGTGAAGTGGGCCGCAAAGGGGCTTGCAACAGTCGGCAAATATTCGTACTTCATTTATTTTTGCCACTTTTTCGTGATTGATTTGGTTCGCTACTATGGCAAAACCCAAGTTCACCTGGTTGGCCCCGAATGGCTAATGCAATGGGTTGTCATGATTGTTGTTTTTGCTTTAGCGCTTTTCATATCGATGGCTTTAGCAGTGCCTTCGTTCAAGTATTTTGAAAAACCAATCATGCGTTTGGCTCGACGCTTCGAATAGCAGTTCTGGTGGGTCACGGCGCCGGCTGAATCAGCCCGGAATGTTGTGAAAGTGAATCGGAATCTTGCTTATCAACACATAGGTTGAGTGGCCTAGCGAAACTTTTTCAAGAGTCTTTTTGTGCTTTGAAATGTAATGGGCAACGATAGGGTCCATCGCAAATCTTGGGTCGTCACCAACATAAATTGCCGAATACGGCTGATGTTTGAAGTTTGAAGCCCAATGCCCAAGCAGGTAATCGTTGAGGTTGTTCTGTTCCCCAACCACATAGATGTTTCCTTCAGCATGGTGTTTGACCAGCTCGCTCCAGACCAGAGCAACGCCAAAAGGTTTAACACGGTGCACAACTGCGGCTGAGATTGTTAGCGAGATTGCAACCAGCAGGCTGGCCAGAATTGCAAGGGTGCGCGCGGCCGCCTTTTTAGACCCGTTGCTAATTCTGAGTCGCAAAAATGCGGGTTGCTCCTGATTTGCCCAGCGCCAAAGTCGAGCTAACCCAAGGCCTGATAAACCGGCTAGCGCCCAACTGTAGCCAATGAAATAGTGGGGTAACGAAATGTGTGAAACAAATGCATAAAAGCCTGCAATAGAAAACGCACCCAAGCCAAGAAAGATTGCCAGAACTGAAGGCCGCCAAACCAAAGCAACCAGGGTTAGCAGCACCCAAGTCAAGACCAGCGGCCAACCCGCTTCAACAACCATGTTCCAAAAAACTGCCCACCAAGGTGTGTGCATGTAGGGCTCGCCAGCAATGAATACATAGTGCCCGACCTCATTGTGGTGATTTTGAAAGTTCGTCATGTATGTGACGCCTCTGTCGTAGCCGATCTGCAAATATGCAAACCAGACGCTAGCCCAGGTGCCAGCGGCAAAGAGGGCGAGTGCAGCGATTTTCTTAGCCCAGTGGTGACGGTTTATGAACACCGCAATAAAGGCAACCACCGCAACCGCTGCAGTTATTTTAGACGTGACTGCAAACCCAAAGAAGGCCCCTGCCAACAGCATGAGCCACCAATGACCAGTGCGTTGCCACAGCCAGGCTGCGGCAAAAGCAAAAACTAAGAAGCAAACCATAAAAGGTTCAAGCATGTTGGTTGCTGCAAAATT
>CAISOV010000075.1 GCA_903887175.1 uncultured Micrococcales bacterium | reverse complement strand
CAAGCAGCCTTTGCCAAATTAAGAGCGATCGAAACTGGCAGAGCACTAATTAGTGTCTCAACCGTGGGGGTTTCTGCGGTTTATTCGCCAGACGGCACCGTGCTCGACTCATTGCCGGCATTCAAATCTGGCGTGATGCTGCAGAGTGTTCCGCTTAGAAACTCAAAAACGCCTGCATTTTGGCTGAATAGTTTCTTTATTACCGTGTTTAACTTCAGTTCGCTGCTCTTGTTTGCATTAGCCTTGCTTCAAGTAGCCCGCAAAAAATGGTCCCGAGAAAAGTTAGAAAGCTCGCTTTGAAAACTCTGATTATTGTTCCCACCTACAACGAGATAGTAAACCTGCCGATTATCGTTGCCGGAATTTTGAAGCATGCTCCTGAGGTAAATATTCTTGTGGCCGACGACGCAAGCCCAGATGGCACAGGTGGTTTGGCCGACAAGCTAGCAGCTAATGAGCCTCGCATAAACGTAATGCACCGAACTGAAAAAGCTGGCCTTGGCGCTGCCTATTTGGCGGGTTTTGCTTGGGGAACCGAACGAGGCTATGACGTGCTGGTTGAGATGGATGCCGACGGCAGCCACCGCCCTGAAGATTTGCCGGCTCTTTTGAAAGCTGCCGAAACTGCCGACCTAGCCATTGGCTCACGCTGGGTCAAAGGTGGCAGCGTGGTGAACTGGCCGTTGTCACGCAAATTGATTTCTCGAGGTGGCAACACCTATGCAAACATCATGTTGCGCAGCGGCATCAACGATATGACTGCTGGTTTTCGAGCTTATAAAACAAGTTTTTTGAATAGCCTAGACCTGGCCGGTGTGGCAGCTCGTGGCTATGGTTTTCAGGTCGAGATGGCCTGGCGATCAAAGCGCGCCGGCGGCAAAATCGTCGAGGTGCCGATTACTTTTGTCGAGCGCATTCATGGCGAATCAAAAATGAGTTCAGGAATCGTCGTTGAAGCCCTTTGGCTAGTAACCAAATGGGGCTTGGGTTTCAAAAAATAGCTTTAGATTGCAGCTAATTTAGCTGCGGCCGCGGCTTCTGCACGAATGCGGCGAGCGCGAACTTCGACCAGGCGTTCTTCAAGAATTTCTTCGAGTTCTTCGCGGGTGCGACGCTCAAGAAGCATCTCCCAGTGGCTGCGAGGAATCTTGTCTTCAGCAGCCTCGAAAATTACGTCTTGGCCATCGGCCTGAAGAATCGCTACAGCTGAGCATTGCTTGCAGGTCCAGGTGTTCGGAACCTCAGCATCAGCCGAAAAAACCATCTCGGTGAGGTGCGACTTTGGGCAAACGTAGCTGTGCTTGCCGCGCGCGCTGAAGACAACTCCAACTTCGTTCTCGTAACTTTGAGAGCCGAGGCGCATTCCGCGCATAGTTTGCTGAGCCATTTTGGTCCTTTCGAGGGCGAGAAATCAACCAAATAATGGCATCCTCGCGAATATCAGACTCAACCGCTTGACGCGCGGTTTTGTTCCCAGAACTAGTTGAAACGTCGAAATACGTCGACGACATCGGCTGCAAGGTCAGCGCGATCAGTCACCAGACCATCAGCGCCGAGTCTCAACAGCTCGAACATTTGATTTGGATCGTTTATGGTCCAGTAGTGCAGTTCTAGGCCAGCTTGGTGCATAGCAGCAATGAAATCGGGGGAGCTAAGGTTGATTTTGCCCGAATGGGTTGGAATCTGCAGCGCATTGATTCCCGCTGCGATGCGCATAACCGCTGGTGTGTTGCCAAATTTGGCTGCTAACCAAAGTCGAATCACGGTAAAAGATCCAGCTGAAGTTGCAACTGGTCGAGACAATTTTTTTAGCGCTAAGCGTCGACGGCGGTCGCTAAAGCCAGCCACCAATATGCGGTCATGAGCCGCAAGCTCTTCGATAATGCGAACGGCCGGCGAAATCACACCTGAAACCTTGAAATCTAAGTTGAATCTTGCCTCTGGCAGGGCAATCAGCGCCTCACGCAAGGTCGGAATTCTGCCCCCAAACTCGAGTGACACTTTTTGAAGCTCTGCCAAGGTTAGGTCTCGCACTTTTCGCTTCAATCCAGCCACTCGGCGCAGGTCATCATCGTGAAACAAGACTGCAACGCCGTCTTTTGTGACCTGAAGATCTGATTCGATCAATTGAGCCCCGGCATCTTGCGCGGTAATAAAAGCTTGAATCGAGTTTTCGTCAACGCTAGCCCGCGCAGCGTCGCCGACCAGCTTTTTGGCGCCAACGTAACTTAGGCCACGATGCGCCAAAACACGTGGCTTAGGCCCTGCAAAAAAGCCATTCTTAGCACGAATTGGGTCAGGGGAGTGGTCGTTCATAAAGGTACCTTTGGTTGGCTGTGTTCGAGTTCGAGTTTATGTGAGCAAGTTTGCGAATAGGCTAATAATCATGAACAGATTGGTGCGATTTGCCCAACTCGTGGCGGGTTTAGCCATCTATGGTTTGGGCGTCGGCACCATGGTTGATGCAAAAATTGGCATTTCGCCCTGGGATGTCTTGGCGCAGGGGCTTTCTAACCAACTTCACTTTAGTTTTGGCTGGGCCACGGCCTTGGTGAGCGTTTTGGTGCTTTTAGCCTGGATTCCATTGAGACAAAAGCCGGGTATCGGCACCCTGTTAAACGCCGTATCGATTGGCGCCTTTGCCGATCTTTTTATGCCGTATCTGCCGAAATTCGAGGCCTACCCAGAAAACTTGGCTAAGTTCATCGCCGGCATGCTATTGCTGGCATTTGCCACCGGAATGTACATTTCAAGCCGATTTGGCCCAGGCCCGCGAGACGGCCTAGTTGTGGGCACTCAGAAGGCAACCGGCTGGCCTTTGTGGATGGTGCGAACCATTATTGAGGGCAGCGCCATGGCAATCGGATTTCTGATGGGTGGCCAGGTGCGCGAAGGAACAGTGATTTTTGCTCTGTGCATCGGAATATTGATGCAAACCTCTATGAAAGCTTTCAAGATCAAAGTGAGCAAAAAATGACTGAAAAAGTTCATGTGAAATATCGGCCAACGGCAAGAGTTTTGCTGGTAAACGATCAAAATGAAATTTTTCTAATCAAAACGCATTTTGACCCTGAACTTGGTCTTGAACCACGCTGGTTGACGCCAGGCGGCGGCATTGATGCTGGTGAGACTGCGCTAGAGGCGGCCGTGCGCGAATTGGGTGAAGAAACTGGCCTAGCGATCACTCAAAGCGATTTGGGTGAAGTGTTTTTGGAGATTTCTGGGCGTTGGGACTGGTCTGACGGAATTCATTACCAAACCTACACAGACACCATATTTTTGCTAAAAACCAGCGACTTCGTTCTAGATAACTCTGATTGGACCGCTGACGAACACCGCGACGTGCTGGAGTGGCGCTGGTGGAACTTGAGCGATTTGCAGGCTACGGGTGAAAGCGTTGGACCGCACGGGCTGGCTGAGCAGCTGAGCAAGCATCCACTATTTAGCCGATAATGAACATTATGTCAAGTAAGCTTTTGGAGCACTGCAAGCCTCCCACTTTCTTGGTTCTTTAGGGCAGCTCACCCGCAGCCCACAACGCGCCTAAGTTACACGGCAACGCTGGCGTTGATCCACTCAGCCAGTTTCGACATCGCTGCGCCAGAGTTCAGAGCAACCTCAACTTTTGCCAGAGCGTCTTCAAATCGCAGGTTGAGATCAACATCTGCTCGAGATGAATCGTGAGCAAGTTCATAAGCCACTACCCCAGCCGCCGCATTTAATTTCACAATGTCTCGAGCCGCAGCAACTTTTGCAACGTAACTTGATTCAACATTGCTTGGCTCACCGCTAAAGACATCTCGAGCAACCTGAGCGTTGAAATGGGCATCGCCACCCACTAAGACATTAATTTCTACAAATTTGATGCCAAAATCGCGCGGATCAAGAGTGAATTCACGCACCGCTCCCCCACTAACCTGCCAAATTTTGCTTTTTGCCGTTGTGGTTAGCTCATCTAACCCGTCATCGCCTCTAAAAACCAAGGCTGTGCGACCGCGGGCAGCCATTTCGGCGGCAACCAAAGGCGCAATCGCTGCATTTGCTACACCCAGCGAAGTTGCAACCGGTTGAGCTGGATTCGCTAATGGGCCCAAGAAATTGAAAGTGGTTGGCACACCGAGAGCTTTGCGAACCGGAGCCACAAACTTCATGGCAGGGTGAAAAACTGGCGCAAAAAAGAAAGTTATGCCTGCTCTGTGAAATACCTCGGTGACTTGCTCGGGCGAAAGGTCGAGGCGAACACCCAAAACCTCGAGCATCTCACTCGAACCGGTTTTGCCTGAAGCTGAACGACTGCCGTGCTTCAAGACAGGAATGCCGGCTGCAGCGCTCAGAATTGAGGCCATCGAACTGACATTCACCGTGCCAATCAGGTCTCCCCCGGTTCCAACGATATCTAGCGCGTCGTTCCCCGTGGCCAGCAGCACCGAACGTTCCAGCATCACGTCAATCAAGCCTGAAATTTCATCAACTGTTTCGCCCTTTGAGCGCAACCCCATCATGAAGGCGCCCATCTGACCCTCGGTTGCTTCGCCGCTCATAATCTGCTGCATAACCCAGCTCGATTCAGCGCGAGTCAGGTCAGATTTTTGCAGAAGTTTGCCAAGAAGTGTCGGCCAAGTCAATACAGCGCTCATAGCAAAAGTTTATGGCTCGAATTGCCGTTTCAGTGCCCAAAAATGACGAAAAGATAACGGTCACGGGTTTAGTATTAATACATGTCTTCAATCAATTTGACGCAGCAAAACGCACCCATCATCAACCGTCCTAGCCAGACCGCAGTGGGCACCATCGTTTGGCTTGGCAGCGAAGTCATGTTCTTCGCCGGGCTTTTTGCCGTTTATTTCAGCCTGCGCTCTCACGCCCCCGGTCTTTGGGGTCAAGAGACCTCGCACCTCAACGTTACTTTTGCACTCGTCAACACATTGATTCTTGTCGCATCTTCGTTCACAGCTCAGTTCGGCGTGTTCGCCGCTGAACGCATGCAGCCACGTGCAACCGGCTGGTCACCAGTCAAATGGGGCGTTGTTGAATGGTTCTTCTTGAGCTACCTAATGGGCGCAATGTTCGTTTCTGGTCAGGTTTGGGAATATTCGAACCTCATTGCCGAAGGAATCAGACTTGATTCAAACTCTTATGGCAGCGCGTTCTACATAACCACCGGTTTTCACGCGCTTCACGTGACCGGCGGTCTCGTGGCGTTCCTGTTGGTCATCGGCCGCACCTTCGCGGTGAAAAAATATGGCCACAAAGAGGCCGTTAGCGCCATTGTCGTTTCGTACTACTGGCACTTCGTTGACGTGGTTTGGATCGGCTTGTTCTTGATCATCTACGTTCTCAAATAAATAGACTTCAGCAACTTCTGCAACATAAAGAAAAGTAAGGCGAAATGTCAGTTCTAAAGCGCAAAGCTAACTCAGCCCGCCGCAGCCCCTTTGCTGCAGCTATCGTGATTGCCCTTGGTCTGCTGCTATCTGGTGGTGGCTACGCAGTGGCTTCAGGTGCTGTCACCTCAGCTAACGCAAGCGACCCATATAAGAATGCCGACAACATTGCAGCTGGCAAAAAACTCTTTTTGGCCAACTGTGCAAGTTGCCACGGGCAGAACGCTGGCGGCACATCAGCCGCCCCAAGCTTGATTGGCGTTGGAGCAGCTTCGGTTGACTTTCAGGTTGGTTCAGGCCGCATGCCGGCGCAGGGTTCAGGCCCGCAAATGCCAACCAAAACACCTCAGTTCAACGACCAGCAGATTCTAGAGTTGGCTGCCTATGTTTCATCGTTGGCTCCTGGCCCTGCAGTGCCTTCTGACTCGGCTATAGCAGCTGACGGCAACGCAGAGCGTGGCGGCACCTTGTTCCGCACAAACTGCGCGATGTGCCACAACGCTGTTGGTGCCGGTGGTGCGCTAACTGAGGGCAAATATGCCCCAGCGCTGATGGAGGCTGACCCCAAAGAAATCTACGAAGCCATGATTACCGGCCCTCAGAACATGCCGGTTTTTAGCGATGCGAACCTAACTCCAACTGACAAAAAAGACATCATCACCTACCTGACCTACGTGCAGACCAACCCGTCACCTGGCGGCTATGAGCTTGCAAATCTTGGCCCGGTTGCCGAGGGACTTTTTGCTTGGGTCTTCTTGTTGGGCCTAATCATCGGCATCACCGTGTGGCTTGGCGCCAAGTCAAACTAACTCTTCAAAGATTTAACACTTTCAACTAAAGGGAGTAACTAAGTGAGCGACAACTCTAAAGGCGTAGTGCCTAGCTCAGGCGAGTCAGACGAATACGCATACAGCGCAGGAGCCGGGCTAGTTCTAAGCGACGCAATCGCCGACCCAGGCATCGAACCACACCGTGTTCGCATGACTGATAAGAGCGTAAAACACGAAAAATTGGCTGCCCGCCAAGTGGCAACCCTGTTCGTGATATCGATTTTGGGTAGCATCTTTGCAATCTTCGCTTACTTCTTCTGGCCGCTAGACGGCGAAAACTTGACTGCCGTTCGAACTAACACCATGTTCCTAGGTTTGGGCATCACGCTTGGCCTTTTTGGTATCGGTTTTGGCGCGGTTCACTGGGCTAAAACGCTGATGCCAGACGCCGAAATCTCAGAAGAGCGCCACCAAACCCGAGGCAGCGACGAGACCCGTGCTCGTGCTGTTGAGATCATCAAACTCGCCGACAGCGAATCAGGCTTTTCAAGACGCAAACTAATTCGTCGCACCATGTATGGCGCTCTAGCTTTGTTCCCGCTGCCTGCAATCGTGTTCTTTAAAGACATGACCACTGAGGCTAACCCGGTTGAAAAACTGCGTCACACCATGTGGGCAGCCGGCAAGCGCCTAGTTCAAGACCCGACTGGTGTTCCAATCAAAGCTTCTGACGTCACCGTTGGTTCAGCGTTTCACGTTATTCCTGAAGGTCTAAACGAAGCACCGCACATGCTTGAAGAAAAATCGAAAGCGGCAGTTCTGTTGGTTCGTCTTGACCCTAAAGACATTCACAGCCAAAAAGAATCAGACTGGGGCTACAACGGCATCGTTGCTTATTCAAAAATTTGCACCCACGTTGGTTGCCCAGTGGCGCTCTACGAGCAGCAGAGCCACCACCTGCTTTGCCCATGCCACCAGTCAACTTTCGACATTACCAACGACTGTGCTGTGATTTTTGGCCCAGCAACCCGCGCTTTGCCACAGCTTCAAATCGATGTTGATGACCAGGGATACCTAATTGCCAAGGGCGACTTTTCAGAGCCTGTTGGTCCTAGCTTCTGGGAACGAAAGGCTAACTAATGAGCACTGCTACTGAGACTCAGAAAAAAGGCGGCTTTCTAGCCGGCACTGCCAACTACCTTGACGAGCGCGTCGGCGTAGCCGGAATTCTCAAGGAATTTGGTCGCAAGATTTTTCCTGACCACTGGTCATTCATGCTCGGCGAAGTTGCGCTTTACAGCTTCGTGGTCTTGCTCATATCGGGCACATTCTTGACCTTCTTCTTTCAGCCAGCCATGACGCCAGTTATTTATGACGGCGTTTTTGGGCCGCTGAAAGGTGCAGAGGTTTCGATCGCTTACGCCTCGACTCTTGACATCTCGTTTGAAGTTCGTGGCGGTCTGCTAATGCGCCAGGTTCATCACTGGGCGGCGCTATTGTTCGTGGCAGCAGCTGGTCTTCACATGCTTCGCGTGTTCTTCACCGGCGCGTTCCGCAAGCCTCGCGAGATCAACTGGGTTGTCGGCTTCATGCTTTTCGTTTTGGGCATGGCTGGCGGCTTCACCGGCTACTCACTGCCAGACGACCTTTTGTCAGGTAACGGTCTTCGAATCATCGACGGCATGATCAAGGGTTTGCCTGTTATTGGAGCCTACGTTTCATCGTTGCTTTTCGGTGGCGAGTTTCCGGGTGAAAACATTGTTGCGCGACTCTACAGCCTGCACATCATGCTGATTCCTGCGTTGATCTTGGTCTTTGTGGCGATTCACCTTTTCATGGTGGTAATCCACAAGCACACTCACTACTCAGGCCCAGGCAAAAAAGACACCAACATTGTTGGTTACCCGCTTATGCCGGTTTATGTCGCTAAAGCTGGAGGCTTCTTCTTCTTGGTGTTCGGTGTAATCATGGTTATCGCCGCCAACTTCACCATCAACCCGGTCTGGAACTACGGTGGCTATGACCCATCACCGGTTTCGGCTGGTACCCAGCCAGACTGGTACATCGGCTGGCTTGACGGTGCACTGCGCTTGGCTCCGACCCACATCGAGGTCGTTGACTGGGCTAACCACACTTGGTCTTGGAACATTTTGCTGCCAATGATCGTGGGCATCGCATTCTTGGTCGTAGTAGCCCTGTATCCATTCTTTGAAGCTTGGGTAACCGGTGACAAGCGTGAACACCACGTGCTTGACCGCCCACGCAACACCCCAACCCGAACCGCTATTGGCGCCGCTGGTGTGACCTTCTATGCAGTTCTCTGGTCTGGTGCCGGCACCGACTTGATTGCTACCAACTTCAAGATGTCGTTGAACCAGATTCTAAGCACGATTCAGATTCTGCTAATCGTTGCCCCGATTCTTGCCTTCTTCATAACCAAGCGCGCTTGTTTGTCGTTGCAGCGTAAAGACCGCGAAATTGCCCTTCACGGCCGCGAAACGGGTCGCATCATTCGTTTGCCACACGGTGAGTTTGTTGAGGTTCACGAGGCCGTAGACGCGTTCGAGATGTACACTCTGACCGACTTCAAGAGCTATCGCCCGGTAGCTGCTTCGGCCAACGATCGCGGTCGAATTACCTTTAGCAACCGTGCTCGTGCCGCCTGGACGCGCTTCTATTTTGAAGACCGCGTTGAGCCTGTGACTCAAGCCGAACTTGAGGCGGCACACCACGACCATGGGCAGGTTGAAGGCGGGCACTAAGCCTGGAATCAGTATTAAGCCGTTTCAAAAGACCTCAGCGCTTCGCTGGGGTCTTTTGTTTTTGACCATGCCGAGAAGAGCCCCCACTCCCCTGCGTTTAGAAGATTGGTGTGCTTGAACGCATCCATTAGATGGTCCACTATTTTGCACCGTTTTTAGTGGATGTTCTAACGGATGCCAGAGCTTCACAATCAACATCTAGCGGATGCCAACACTGCTTGTGGGCGCTCTAGTGGATGCCAACACTGCTTGTGGGCGCTCTAGTGGATGCCAACACT
>CAISOV010000074.1 GCA_903887175.1 uncultured Micrococcales bacterium | reverse complement strand
TTTTGAAGATTGAATCTTTTTGGTGCAGGTTTATTGTTTCGCTGCGAGTTGAGTTTTCACTCCAAAAAGGTTGTGAAAAGCCTGTGAAAATAAGGCCAAGATTGCCACCGCGACGCTGACGACAGTTTGCTGACAGTTTCGTGTTTCTTCAGCTCGACTTTACTTTCAGCTTTGATAGTTGAAACGTGAGCTATCGCGACATTCGCAACTATGTTGCTATCGGAGACTCCCTTTCAGAAGGGCTTGGCGACTTTGCCTTTGAGTGGTTTGACAACCGCGAAGGCTGTGGCTGGACCGACCGTTTGGCGACCCTATTGACCATTCAGGCCGAAGATTCCGGCAACAGTTTTCACTATGCCAACCTAGCCATTCGTGGCAGCAAACTTCGCAAAATCATGACCACGCAGCTCGACGCCGCACTGGCATTAAAACCCGACTTCATCACAGTAATGGCCGGCGCAAACGACATTATGACCAAGGCTAAGAAGCTGCCTGAACTTGAACGCGTGTATCGCGAAGGTTTGATAAAAATTCAGGCCAGTGGCGCCAAAGTTGTGGTGGCCAACATTATGAACCCGGTGCACCTGCGGGTCTTTAGCCCCATGGCCGCACGTGCCGCGCGCATGACGGCTCTGATCGAACGAAGCGCAGCCGAGTTGGGTATCGACGTAATCGATGTTCACCGCATCAGCGAACTGCGCGACCTGCGTTACTGGGCCGACGACATGGTGCACTTTTCAGGTCACGGCCACATCATGGTTGCCAACCGAGCTGCCGCTGTAATGGGTTTGGAATATCGCATGCCTGAGGCCGTGTTAGAGCCCGCCCCAGATCTGAGCCGTTCGATTCGCGAAACCATTCGTTGGGTGCGCAGCTACCTTTTGCCGTTCTTCAAACGCAAAATGTCAGGCAAATCTTCGGGTGACGGGTTCGAGGCGAAGTATCCGTCGTTCACTCGCATCAACCACGAAGAATTCGAAACTTTCGAAGTAGTTCTAGCCGCCTAATTTGGCGCGGATGCCCTGCGGCGACGCAGGTAGTTGCGAAGTAGCTCGATCGGGAACGGCAGCGACGACAGCACAACGAAACCGAGCACAACTAGTTCTATGTTTTGGTGAACCCAAACAATTTGGCCCAGCCAATAGCCCAGATTCATGACCCCTATGACCCAACCGAAACCGCCGATTAGGTTGTAACGCAAAAATCTTCGCCACTCAAAATGGCTTATGCCCACAAACATTGGCACAAGTGCTCGCAAAACGGGCACAAATCGGGCAAGAATAATGGCTCGGGCGCCGTAACGAGTGAAGAACTCTTGAGTGCGGGTCACCGTTTTTGCATTGAAGAACCAGGTTGAACGGCGCTCAAATAGGTGTGGTCCTAGGCGTTTACCGAGCCAAAAACCTACCTCTGAACCAGCAACGGCAGCAATAAAAACTATGAGCAGCGCAAAGACGAAAGGAAACTTTTCAAGATTTGGCACCGTAGCTAAGCTGAGTCCGAGCAAAAAGAGCAGTGAATCACCGGGCATGAATGAGCCGAAAATTGTTGCTGTTTCAAAAAAGATGATGATCGCAACACCCCACACGGCAAAGTTGCCGAGGTTTGCAATGATTGTGTCAGCGTTAAGCCAGTTCAATATTTAGAGCTCTCTTTGAAGCGCCGGCACGTTTTGCCGCATTTATAGCTATCGCTTCATTGTAGAACTCTAAAAGCTTGGCGTTGTTTGCCTGCCAAGATTTTTTGATTACGGCACGTCGGGCGCCTTCACCCAGTTTGGCGCGCAGATCAGCGTCTTCGACTAGGTCGCGCACAATCTTCGTGAATGCGTGCTTTGCATAAGGCTCAGCTAATTTGCCGCTCACGCCGTCTTCGATCAAAAACTTTGGGCCACCTGCTGCGGGTGCAACCACCGAAAGGCCCGCTGCTTGCGCCTCTTGAATGGTTTGGCCAAAAGTCTCTTCGGTGCCAAAGTGCACAAAAATGTCGATTGCAGCATAGGCGTTAGCGAGCTCAAGCCCGGTTAGTCGGCCTGCAAAAGTTACTGGCTGGCCTGCGAACTCAGCTTCGAGCCGCGAACGCTCAGGGCCATCGCCTACCACTAAAAACGCAGTGTTTTCAATCTTGAAAAGCTCAGCCAAGCGTTGCACCTGCTTCTCGGGTGCTAAGCGACCCACGAAACCAATAACAACGGGCTCTTTGCCGTGTTTGGCCTTTGCCAATGATTGAACCTGAGCTCGAAGGGTTTGCACCTCAGGCTCAGCGTGGCGATTTGGGTGAAACAGGTCTAGATCAACGCCACGGCCCCACACGTGCACACCGCGCACGCCCAGTCGCTCAAGATACGCGGCCGACTCTGGTGTTGGCGCAAGGTTTAGCGTGGCAGGCTGGTGAATCGCAGCAATAAGTTTGTCAACCATTGGGCGCGCAAACTTCAAGTTGTAACGCTGCATGTAACCCGAGATGTCAGTCTGATAAATAGCAACCGCTGGCACCCCCATGCGCTCCGCTGCGGCAATGGCCTGGCCGCCGAGCATAAACGGTGATGCCACGTGAATTACATCTGGGGCGAAATCTTCAAGTTGGGCCTGCAAGAAAGGGCCGGGAACAGCGACGGCGAACTGCATCACGGGCAATGAAGCCGATTTGATCACTTTGAAACCAAGGTGTTTCTCGGTCGGGGCTGTCGGAGCGATCACCATTGCTTCGATTTCGTGCTGCTTCAAAGTTTCAAGCACACGAACCACAGAGTTGGTCACACCATTTATTGACGGCAGAAAAGACTCTGAAACGACGGCTACCCTCATGCTCATGTTTATAAGGTAAATTCTTTAGGTTTCGGTTGGGTCTTATCGCCGTAAACGTCAGGTTAATTTGAGGTAAGCGAGGGTTTGAGCAAAAAAATCGGGCCCAGCCAAACGGCTGGACCCGATTTTCGATGTGAGTTACTTGATGGTGCGAACCAAAGCAAGAGCCTTGCTCTTGATTGCGCCAGGCAGAGCTACATAGCCAAGGGCAGTTGCCTTGCTAGGTGAGCAGCTGTTGATTACGTAGCTAAAGAATGCCTTTACGGTTGAACCCTTAGCGCTGGTGGTGTTGTGTGCTAGACCGTAGGTAACTAGGTCTAGGTTGTAGGCACCAGCGACGTCAGCGGTGTAGTCAAAGCTAACTACACCGTTTGAGCCCACGTTTGAAGCCTGGTTCTTTAGGAACTTGCCAGCAGTTGCAACGGTTGGCTTAACGTACTGGCCGTGACCGTTCTGAATGGCTGCAAAGTGTAGGTGGGCACTCAAGGTGTCTTTCAAGTCTGCATAACCAATGGTGTAAGAGTTCTGGTCAACATAGTTCACAACGTCGATCGAGGCTGCCTTGCCAACTGAACCTGAACCGGTGTAACCGCCACCGCTGCCGAAGGCAGAGTTTTCGGTCCAGCCGGTGGTGTTCTGGCTTAGGTACTTGGTTACGTTCTGAGTTGTGCCTGAAGTGGTGTTGCGGTAGACAACTACGATGTTCTGGTTAGGAAGGCGTGCGCTCTTGTTTACAGCCTTGATCGCTGAGTCATTCCACTTGGTGATGGTGCCAGCAAGAACCTTGCCAAGCAAAGCAGGGGTTAGGTTTAGGTTTGCAACGCCAGGAACGTTGAAGCCAACTGCAACAGGGCCAGCAACTAGCGGAACATAAACTAGGTCTGCTGGTGCGCCTGAGCTGTAAGTTGCATCTGCGGCACCGAAGTCATAGGTGTTAGCTGCGAAGTTAGTGCGGCCGGTGCCTGAGCTGTTACCGGTGTAGGTAACTGCGTCGCCATTGTGGCTCCATGAAGCTGCACAAGCAGTCAACATACCGCCGGCGAACGATGAACCACCAGCGGTTAGGCTGGTGCCTGCGAATGCGGCTGGGCCGGCGATCGCTAGTGAAGCAGCTGTTGCCAAGCCGGCAACAATGCTGATTGCTTTCTTGTTTAGCATTTTTTCTCCTTAGTTAACTCACATCGAGTAGTTCCATACAAGCAGGGCAACCTTAAACTGAAGTGGTTGTTTTGGTTAATAGAATCTAAACTCTCGATAGCTTTTAGTGACGTCGCTACAAGAATTTTGAAAGCCCCCGCCATTGCTGGCGAGGGCTTTCAAAACTTAAGTTGTGCCGGGCTACTTGACCGACAGAACTACGCGGCGGTTCTTCGCTACAGCCTTCTTGCTGACAGGTTTCAGGCTGCCATGAGAGGCTGTTTTGACTGTCACACCGAGCGACTTCAAGAACTTCGCAACGGCGCTCGCACGGGCCGCAGCGATCTTCTTGACTAGCTTGTCAGCCTTGGCAGTCTTGTAGGTGATTCCGTTTGCGTATCCGTCAACATAAACCACTCGAGTTTTTCCGATTCGCTTGATCCAGGCCTTGATTGCCGCCTGGACTTTCTTCGAAAGTTTCGCTGAGTTCAAGTCAAACAAGACTGTCGTCGCAGCTGGCTTCAATGTGCCAACCTTGATCGCTGCACTCTGGGTCAACGAGCCATAGCGAGGGCTAACGCCTGCAGGGCTAACTCGACCGGCAAGTGTCATAACGATGTTATAGATACCTGCGGTCTTGAGCTTCAGCGCTGGCAACGCCAGAGTGCCATCTGCGTTCACTGCGCCCTGGCCAAGGTTAATCCAGGTTCCGTCAGGAGTCTGAAGGTAAACCTGCACAACATCTTGAGTGCCAAACAAGCTCGAGGTCAACTGAACAACCGCGTTTAGAGGCGCGCTTAGGCTGACCGCTCCGGCGGTACCAGCATCAACCAAGCTAACGCTTGTTGGAGCTGAAACAACCTGAACAGCAGAGCTGTTGTTGGCTGCCGAGTTGGTCGGAACCGTCACGGTAGCAACTACTGGGTCTGCATTGGCCTCTGGAGCAACCTTAACCACAGTCTTTACAACTGGTGGAGTCGTGGTGGTGTGCTCTGGCTTGCCAGTGCGAACTGTTGCGATGTCTGAGTAGTCGCCTGTGCCCTCGCCATTGATTGCGGCAATCTTTAGTTCATAGGCTGTGTCGCTCTTCAGACCCGTGATAAGGCGGTTCAGAACAGTTCCAACATTCACATAAGTCCAGCTGCTCGCTCCACTTTCGCGGTAGCCCAATGAATAGCCGGTTACGAGGCGGCCACCGTCGTTGTCAGTCTCTAGCCATGACACCAAGATGGTGTTCAGCGTTGAGCTGCTGCTGTCAAACGCAGGAGCGTTTGCAGTGGTGAACGAAGGTGAGCTAGTGGTGAAGATGAAACTGTCACCGAAGTCACCAGTACCAGCTGCATTGATGCCAGCAACCTGGAACTCGTACTCTGTGTCAGGCAACAAACCAGCAACATCAACAGTTGGGTCAACGATAGGGCCAGCAACAGTACTCCAAGCGTCATCACCAGTA
>CAISOV010000073.1 GCA_903887175.1 uncultured Micrococcales bacterium | reverse complement strand
CGCACGGAAGCGTGCCGGAGCGGCCGAACGGAACAGTCTTGAAAACTGTCGTAGTTAATAGCTACCGTGGGTTCAAATCCCACCGCTTCCTCGATTAAAAATACGGACTCAGCCATTGGTTGGGTCCGTATTTTTTCGCCCCGGGGTCAGGGACTATTTGCTACTCTTTCCACCCAATAGCGCCCACGCGTAGGCCGCCGAAAAACCAAAACCAACTACCGCATAGGCAATCGCAAACCAGGTAAGCGGCACAGGCAAGAGCAGCGTCAAAATGCCCAGACCGAATGCGCTGATGAGCATCACTCGACCCGAAAATATAACGGATGCCTCGCTGCCTCTAGTTGAAGCCGAATACATGTTGCCGGCCAGGGCCACGAGAGTGATGCCGATCATGCGCATTGCCCATTCGAGGTCAGAGGTTGTGGCTAGGCCAAGCAGTGAGTTGAAAACTGCGGGAACAAATAGTAGCGCGATGGCGCTTAGGCCGAAAACTATCGACCCGGCGCGCAAAACCAATCGCGCGCGAAGCACTGTTGCAGCTTTAGACATTGGGCTCACCTTTTCTGATTTGACAGAGATGCCAAAAATGCTGGGCATATGCATATGCAAATGCTAGTTGCCCGCATTGATTTTGCAACTTAGGTTTGGGGCGCTCTAATCAGAATCTTAGGCTTCGTTTGCTTGTGATTCCGCCGAATAACGAAATAAACTTATGTTATTCAGTTTCAGGCACAAAGCTGAACCGATTAGCGGCAATACATATTTAGGAGCAGGTTAATGAGGCAATCTCGCATGGTTAGAGAGCCGAATCTTTCGCGCCGAATTTTGGCAAGCGCTCTGCTCGTATGTGCTGTTCTTGTTGGTCAGATGTTTCTGCCTTTGCAGTCAGCCAAAGCGGGCTCGATTGACTTCACGAACTCGTTTGACGGCTCTTCAGCTTCGGTGATCAACATTGCCGGCGACCCAAAACTTGAACCGGGTTTTGGCGCATTCACGCTCGAAATGTGGGTTAAAGAGAACCACCGAACCAGCGACCCTAGATATGACGCCCTCTTCTGGGGCAGCACGGTCTTTGGTCAATACAGGGGGCCCACAGCGGGTGCTTTGAGTTTGCAACTAACTTGGGACTGCGTTGGCTTTGCCGTAATTCACAGCGGTCAATCTTGCCCCTACATGGCTGGCCGTGACGACCCTTCAGCGGGTGCACTTGCGCAGGCTGCCTACTACACACTTTTTGAAGACCACGCGTGGCATCACATTGCTATTTCAAAGGCTGGTGCTGGTGGCGACTTTGGCTTTTATCTCGATGGTCTCAGAGTGGCTCACGCGACGAGTGATACAAACAATTGGTGGTTAGATGGTGGCGATTTAGTTATTGGTGCTGGTTTTGATGGCTCAATCTCAAACGTTCGTCTAGTGAAGGGCCAAGGTCTTTATTCTGGGCCTTCGATCACCGTTCCAACCTCTGAACTAACTTTGACAAGCCAAGGTGCGATTGCCAGCAACGTAAGTTTGCTCATCACATCAAAAGGCTCAAACTGCCTAATTCAAGACTCATCACAGAATCACTTCACCATTAGAAATTCGGGGGTGGCCTGCAATAGCTCTTTCTCGCCGGCAACTGCCTACAACGTGACTTTTGATAACCAAGGGCATGGAACCAAACCCGTTGATGCAAACGGAGTGACTTCGCTCCCCTTAGCAGACCTACCCGCAGAAAACACCGAAGGCAATTTCAACTTCGTGGGCTGGTCCCAAACTGCTACTGGGTCGGTTTTGACTGGGCCTTTCACCCCTACTGCTGACGCAACGCTTTATGGTATCTGGCACGAAACAATAATCATGGCCGATGTTCCAAACATCGTGGGTCTATCAACAGCCGACGCATCGACTGCTCTCGGTGCGAACTTTGTATTAGGCTCAGCCCAGTCAGCAACTACGGTTGGCGCAACGGCACTCAATAACGGCAAAATAGCAACCCAGTCGCTTTCTGGCAGTCAACGAGTTGGTTCAACTATTGACTACACGACTTATCTTTATATTGACCCACGTCACACTGTTACCTATGACCTTGCTGGCGGCACCTATGATCACACGGCATTCGTGCCAACTCAGGCGTCGGGGTTGCCTGGGTCAAAATTGACAATTGCTGCAGCCGGCAAACTTCAAAAAACTGGCTTTAGGTTCTATAAGTGGTTCGATGGCACAAACTATTACAAACCTGGCTCTAGATTCACAATGGCGTCAACCAACGTGGTTCTAACCGCTGTGTGGACCCAAAAAGCTTTCAAAATTAGCTGGGATAACCGGCCAGGAGGCCGCGGTTGTGGCGGTCAAACCAGCTATTTGACGGGCGAAGCAGTTAGCTATGTTAGACCGAACCCGACTCGCACGAGGTATATCTTTGCGGGTTGGTACACCGGCAAAAATGGCAGTGGCGATCGAGTTACAGCCGGTTATGTGGTTGCAAACCCGTTTGGAAACGTCAATTTCTATGCCTACTGGCAGCCAAAAACTGACCACTAACGATGCAAAGGCGCTGCAAAAGCAACCTGAAGACTGCCGGTTGGAATGCCGAAGCCCTCAAGCGCCAACTTTAACGATAGGTCTGCCTTGGTCGCCCCAAAGTCTTTGTTTTCAAGGCAGTTTTGCATAACCCGCAGAATCACGGCGACTAAGTTTTGAGTTCGAAGTTCGATGTGGTCGCACGTTATTGCGCCTGCCGCCGCCAGGCTCAAGATATTGTTCGCTAAGCCGCTTGTTAGCAATGGCAACTGACTTGAAACAACATCAAGATTGTTTCTCACCAAAGCCGCATATTCTGGGTGTGTGTTTTCGACTCTGACAAAAAGGCGCATGGGAATCAAAAATTTAACAATTGGGTCTTCAAACTCAGCGACCTGTGCGCTGATCCAAGACTCCCAATCAGCGAAAGCACTCAACACTGCTGACGATATCAAGGCGTCTTTATTTTCAAAATGTTGATAAATGGTGCTAACTGACACGTCGGCGCCGACGGCGAAATCTTCGATAGTAGCGTCACGGCCTAATCGGGCAAGAACCTTTTGAGCGGCCACAAGCAGTGCCGCTCGGTTGCGCAAAACTGAGGCGCCCTTTCGACCGAGCTCAGGAGCTACTTTTGTGTTCACCCATCGACCTTGTTCGAGTCAGCCTTAGTTGGCTAAGAAGCCGTTGTCGATTAGGTATTTCGCGGTTTCGACGAGCGAAGTTTCAACCGAAATGAAGTTGATTCCCAAAACTTTTTGCGCCTGGGTCGAGTTGACTCCAATGTGTTTGCCTAGGGTCGGAAGCACTGCTTTAACTTCACCGTCAAAAAGAGCCAAGAAACGAATCAAAAGGGTCGGCGCTTGAGCGGTTGTGATTTTGCGGTTCGGGAACGCCGCCTTGAGTGACTTTGCGATTTGCACAAAAGTGCGACTGCCGGCGCTTGCAATAAAACGCTTGCCCTTCGAGGCATCGATGCTGATTGCTTTGACGTGCATAGCTGCAACATCTTTAACGTCAACCAGCGAAAATGAAATGTCTGGCAGCATCGGGTCTTTGCCATTCAAAATGCGCTCGACGACCGAAACTGATGAACCAAAGTGTTTGTCAAGTGGAGCCCCGACGACCAGGACCGGGTTAACGGTGGTTAGCTCAAGCTCGGGTGCTTCGGTAGCGATGAAGTTCCAAGCCGCTTTCTCAGCCAAAGTCTTTGACTTGGTGTAGGCAACACGGCCAACAACGTGCGTCGGGTCGCTCCAAATGCTCTCGTCAAACTCGGTTTTGCCGGCCGGCAAATCGTTGCCATAAATAGCAGCCACCGAAGAAGTCAAAACCACTCGCTTAACACCGCCGCCGCGGGCCGCTTTCAGCGCACGCAAGGTGCCTTCAACAGCGGGGCGAACCAAGTCGTTCTCATCTTTTGGCGATGCGATGGGGAACGGCGAGGCGCTGTGAATCAATACGTCGACACCGCCCAGAGCATCGGCCCACCCGCCGTCGCTTTCAAGGTCGAGTTCAACAAAGCTCAACTTGCCTGCGAGGTCAAACCCTGCAGGCAGGTGCGCCGCCATGGCAGCACGAACCTCATCGGCCTTCGCTTTATTGCGCACCGAGGCACGAACCTCGTATCCGTCGATTAAAAGTCGCAGGGTTATGTGCTTGCCGATGTAACCGCTAGAACCGGTTAGAAGAACTTTGGTCATAAGAACGCTTTCTAGTGCAGGCAAATTACGTGCCAGGGTTGTTTTCAGCCTAATCGAAATAGACTGCTGTTATGACTTTTGGCCTGCTGGCGTCGGTGCTGGTGTTTGGGTTTGTGACCTCGATTACACCTGGGCCAAACAACACATTTTTATTTACCTCTGGGGCGAACTTTGGGGTGCGCCGGTCGCTGCCATATGCCAACGGAATTATCGCCGGCCTCACCATCATGATGGTCGCAATCGGCGCTGGTCTGGGAGTGATTTTTGCGGCGGCACCGCTGATTTATCAGAGCCTCAAATGGGCGGGTTTTGCATATGTCGTCTATATGGCTTATCAAATCGCCCGCAGCACCAGCAAGTCAGAAAGCGGTGAGCCGCGCTACATCGGTTTTGCCCGGTCGGTTGCTTTTCAGTTCATCAACCCCAAGGCGTGGATCATCATGTCGGCTTTTATGGCAACATTTATTCACTTGGATGACCCCCTGCTCATCACAATCACCACCTGCGCGGTGTTTCTGGTCGTAACCTGGCCTGGTGGAGTGATTTGGGCGGCTGGCGGTCAGGTGCTAAGCAAATGGTTGAGCAACCCTAGACGCAGGCGTGCGTTCAACATCACGGCCGCCGTGCTCTTGGTGGCGTCGATGGTGCCAGTTTTAGCGATTCACTAGCTGCTTAGGCAGCGCGCCAGCAATACCAAGCCACAACGCTTCGGTAGGGGCGAAAACCTTCGCCAAGCGGGCCGAGCTCTGCTGCTTCAATCTTTTGGTCGAGCCCATAAATATTTTGCCAACCACGCCTAACGCCGAGGTCGCCAGTAGGCCAAACATCTAATCGATGCAGTTGGTGCATCATGAACATATCGACAGTCCAAGGCCCAATGCCCCACAAGCTATTTAGTTGAGTCGAAATCGCCTCATCGTCATCAATCAGGTGAAGACCCTCGAAGTCGATAACACCTGAGATCGCCGCCTCAGCCAAGCCCCGAATCGTTTTAGTTTTAGCACCAGACAAGCCAGCCTCGCGCATAGCCTCGTCGCTAAGTTTTGCAATCGGCCCAGGCGCTACACCGCTGCCACATAGGGCAGCCAGCCGGCTATAAATTGTGTCAGCCGCTTTCACAGAAAGCTGTTGCGAAACCACCGACTCAACCAATGCTTCAAAGTTGCTTGTTGAGTTAGGTTTGCTCGCGAGAGTGCAAAGTTTGTGAGCCGCAATGACTTTGGCGAGCTTTTCGTCGCGTGAGGCCAAGTCGCTCACGATAGATTGCATTTGACCGGTTTCTAAGTGCATCACACAAATCTATCGCTGAACCCGCTAGCGTTTTGATTGTGATTCCGATTTATTCAATCTCGAAACCTTTCTTGGCTCAGGCTGTGCTTGAGCTCGGTGTTCCCCTCGACTCGACCGTTGACGAATATGTGCCCGGCCTGGCGGCGGCTTACGCCTTGCGCAAAATCGGTGCACTGCTCAACCACACCTCTGGCCTTGCCGATTATGGTTACCTCAAGGAATATCACACTGCGGTCGACGGCCGAGAACCAGCTTGGTCTCGAAGCGAGTTGCTCGAGCGTTGCCTGGTGTTCCCCCACGCGTTCGACGGTTTTCAATACTCAAACATCGGTTACCTTTTGCTGCGAATGCTGGTTGAAGAGCAAACTGGCCTCGAATATTTCGATGCGCTCGAGCAGCTGGTTTTTCATCCGTTGAAAATAGACGCATTTTCAAAATGGGAGGCAACCACAGATGTTGTTGCAGGTTACGACCCGCGCTGGGTGTATTCGGGAACGTTTTTGGGTGACGAACAAATGATTGCAGGTGCGTTGGCCACCCTTTTGAAGCACCGGCACGAAAAATTTGGCTTCGGTGAGCGAGGTTTGACCGCTGGCCTGTTGCCAGTTGGGCACGAGAACACCGGTTTTGCCCACCCAGCATATGGATACGGCGTGATGGCAGATGGCAACGCGCCTGGCAGCGGGGCAAACCTGTTGCCAACCGCACTGCCCAAGTTCATCGGGCACGGTGGCGGCGGCCCAGGGTTTGGCTTGATGGCTTTGGTGAACACTCAAACTTGGCAAAGCAAACTGGAATTTGCCACTGAAGGCTGGAACCAGACAGAAGCCATACGCCGGCTTTGCGCGGCACTAACCGTGTAGCGCTCGAACCTCAACCTTGCGGTTGCAAGCTTTAGAACCGGCTGCAGCCAAGCCCAGCGCTTCAGCTTTATCAGCGGCGTTAATCAGCCAAAAGCCGCTCATGTGCTCAGGCGTCACGTTGACTGGGCCTGCTGTGACCAAGTTAGCTTCTGCCCGATTGTCAATCGTGGTGGCCTCGCGGGGTGAGGTTATGCCACACGCCATGATCATGTGACCGTTAGCCTCGAGCCGGTCGTTGAACTCGTCAATCGCCGCAATCTCGTCACCGGTGCCCGGGTTGCCATCAACGTCGATGACCGCAATCAAAAATCTCATGAGCAAATTATGCCTTGAGCACAGTGATATCGGCAGCTGGCAGTCGTTCAGCACCAAAACTATTGATGAGTGCGTCTGAAGGGTGGCCAACGGCTATGCCATAAAGCAGCTTGTAGCCCTTTGGCACTTTAAACTCGCGGCGCACGGCATCAGCCCAAAGCACGGCAGCGCCTTGAGCGCAGGTGCCAAGGCCGCGAGCGTGAGCGCTAAGCATAAGGTTCTGGCTGAAGAGCCCAGCGTCGTTGGCGGCGTGAACCCCGAGGTCTTTGTGAGCAAAAATGAACAGCTCAACCGGGGCGCCAAAGAACTCGTAATTCTTCATCCACTGAGCTTCTCGGGCTTGTTTGTCACCGCGAGGAACACCGATAAGGCCATAAAGCTCTTTGCCGACTTTGCGGGCACGGGGTTGCAACTCAACAGGGTAGGCCGCGATCATCGAGTGGTCGCTGATTGGCCAGGCTTTTGGCGTGAAAAGAAACTTGATTTTGTCGGCGAGGCTGCCAACGCGAAAACCGGTCAGAACCACCGCGCGTCTGAGCATGTCTGCCGAGATGCGATCACGCACTTCGCCTGATGCAACCGCAACCATGTATGGCCGAGTGTTGCTCCACGACGGGGCCGTAAGACCGTCAGTAATCAGCTCTTCAATCACGTTAGCTTCAACCGGCGTTGGCAAAAAGTCGCGCGTGCTTCGGCGACTGGCCAGAAAGGCACTGAAATCTTTAGGGTTAATCACTCATTCAGACTAATCGCTAAAAAACGTTTAGCGACTATTGCCCGACTGGCCTAGGCTGGGGTTATGAACGCCACACTAATCTTTGACGGCGACTGCGGGTTCTGCACCTCAACCGCAAACTTCATCAAAGCAAGGTCATCTGCGGCGATTGACGTTCATCCGTGGCAATTCATTGATGTTACCCGCTTTGGCCTCAACGAAGAGCAGACAGCCAGTCGAGTGTATTTTGTCACCGGCGGCAAAGCATTTGGCGGCCATGCGGCGCTCGCCAAAGTCTTGTTGGCTCAGCGCAACTGGCTGCTCAAAGTGGCAGGCGGCATCATGCTGACCCCGCCGTTTAGCTGGCTCGCGCACCTGGGCTATCTGCTCGTCGCAAAGTATCGTCACAAGCTGCCCGGCGGCACTCCCGCTTGCAAGCTTTAGCTGGTGCTTATTTAGCAGCCAGTTTTGAGGCAACCAGGTCGGCGCTCACGATGAATGCTTGGGTGGTTGTGCCGATGTGGTCGAATGGCCAACAGGTGGTTAGCGTCAGAACCGCGGTTTTGGTTGCGAGTTTTCTTTGAAAAGCCATTTTGGAGCCCCCTGTCTTTGGAGCCTCCAAGTTGGGGGCTGTAAGGCTAACCTCAGACCTAGACAGGGGCATTTTAGAAAATAATTACAAATCAGCAGTTAGCTCAAAACAACTCTCTGAGCAAAACTTATTTAGCTAAGGTGCCTGCAACCCACTTGATGGTTGTTTTTGCTGTTGCAGAGGTGCCTTCAACTGTCAGAGTTACGGTGCTGGTGCCGAACTTTTTCTTTAGGTTTGCTACATATACCCAAACGTATCCTTTTGAATCTGACACCACCGAAGTTGCACTGATGTGATCGCCGATGCCACTCAGCGCAACGGTTGCACGAATTGAAGCGGCGGCAACAGCGCCGTCATAGAACCTAAAACGCAAAACAGCTGCCCCCGGGGCCATCACTTTTGAAGTTGCCGCAAGAGCTTTAACGGTGTTATGAGGCAGCGCAAACGAAATATTCGCAGGGTTGGTCTGAGCGATATTTGGGCCTGAAAGCAACTGATATTTCAGTGCAGCAGAAGCAGTGACGCCGCCAAAAACTCCAGTAACATCTGCCGAACCGGTGCCGTCTAACTTGAACATGCAGCTGTGCGAGTTGCCGCCGAGCACCTGCTGGTCGCAGCCGGCTGAACTAGCAGGGTTGGCCGAGGTCAACGCCAGAGTTAAGCCAGAGGTCAAGTCAAAGAAGTTCACCTGCGCGAACTTGCCAGACTCAGCGGCAGAACTGCGATAGCTCAACGTGAAAGTCGTGGTCTGGGTCGACAGTGTGACGCCGGTGCCAGAAGCAACCGCACCGGTAGCCAAGATTGAAACATGGGTAAGGCTAGGGCCAGAGATCCAGGTGTTGTCTACTGCTAAGGCTGGGCGTGCCGCGAATGCGCCTGAAGCTAGTGTCAGCACGGCCGCAGCAAGAGCAATTGAACGAATTTTTTTTATTGGCATGAGTTGGTCTTTCGTTATGAGAAACCAAGCTCGCACTGGGCCTCTGAGAATTGAAAGAGGGTGGCTGAGGCATAACCTCAACCACCCTCTCGGTGTCAAAAACTACTTGACGATGTACTTCTTGGTTACTTTGGTTGCTCCGCTGGTAACGATTGTGACTGTGAAGGTGCCGGCCTTTTTAAAGGTCAGGGTCTTCGAAGTCTTAGCCCAGCTGGTCGGTGTGAATACCAACTTGTAGCCACCATTTGCAGTAACAGTGACCTTGCCGCCTTTGCCGTTTGTAACAGCAATGGTGACAACGCGCTTCTTGATCGCAATGGCAACAGTCTTTTTAGGCACTGACCATGTGATAGTTGAAGAACCTGTTCCGGTGCCACCATTGCCATCGTTATAAGAAGCTACGACAACCTGGCTGCCAGCAGCAGTAGCCGAAGCCACCACTGTAGCTACACCGCTTGCGTTGGTTACAGCCGATGCGTGGTTCAGCTTGCCCTTGCTGTTAGTTGCGAACGTAACAGTTGCACCAGAGACGACGGCGCCCGCGAAGTTCTTGACGGTGAACGACAAGGTCTTGGTTGCCGAAATCGCTGACGAAACAGTTGCGGTTGCTGCCTGAACCGTTGGGTTCTGGGCTAGCACCGGTGCGCTTGCTCCGTTTAGCGAAATGTTGTCAACATAGTAGGTGTCTGCTGCGTTGGCTGCTACCTGAAAGTTAGGGAACAAAACAACGGTGGTGTAGTCAACAGAGTCTGACCAGGTGCCACTAAGAGTGGTTCCACCAAAGTCAAAGGTGAGTGTCTGCCAACCTCTGTGGGCCATGACCTGAACCTGAACTGCGCCTGGGTCTAGTTCAAGAACAACCGGCACCGCAGCGTCGATTGGTGAATAGAAGTTCAACGTTGCTACCTTGTGGGTTGCATCGGTGTACTTGTCAGCTGAGTTCGGGTGCAGCAACATGTTGAAGCCACCCCATGGGTCGCCAGCTTTGACCATGGCCAAAGCCTTTGTGCCAGCACCGCCTGCAGGAGCATCGGTGATGGTTCCAGTTGCGCCAGCGAAGCCCTGAGTTGCAGCGGCAGCGCCAAGGGCGTCGCCAGTTTCGAAGGTTAGCTGGGTGCTGTTAGCTGCGCGAGGTGCCGGTGGGCTAGCAGGTGATTGGGTGTAGCTCAAGTTATCAAAGGTGTAAAGCTTCGAAACTGTTGCACTGTAGGCCGAGCATCCCCAGTCAGCGTGAACGTGACCGGCGATTGCTAGGTCGCTGTCAGGGCGCAACCAGAGCTGTGAATAAGCCAAGCCAACCGCTGGTGAGAACGTGAAGGTAAGGGTGCCACTTGTGCCTGATGCAACAGCGTCAGCAGTAATGCCATTGCCGTCGTTTGAGTCAGTTGCCAAAGCGGTGTACTTAACACCTGCGTCAGCAGCGCTAACGTCAACAGTCACAGTGTTGTGAGCAGTTGAGACAACGCTCTTGTCGGCGGCAAGTGCAGCAACTCGAATTCCTGCAATGTCACAGCCTGATTGGGCTTTCTGAACTTTTAGAACGCCATCAGCGACTTTAAAGTTGTGGGTGCCCCAGTCAGGATCAGTGTTCCAGTCAACCGCGGCCGATGCGTTTTGAGCATCGTTTGTTGGCCATGGTGCCCAGTCGACAGTTGAGTTGCCCTTTAGGTATGAGTAGTCACTGCGTGCAGTGCTGGTGTAGTCAACGACCACCGGACCATCAGCCTGTGGCTCTGCAACTGCATCAGCTGATGCGCCGTTTAGCGAAAGGTTGTCAACATAGTAGGTGTCTGCTGCGTTGGCTGCTACCTGAAAGTTAGGGAACAAAACAACGGTGGTGTAGTCAACAGAGTCTGACCAGCTGCCATTGACGGTGGTGCCACCGAAGTCAAATGTCAGTTTCTGCCAACCCTGGTGGGCCATGACCTGAACCTGAACTGCGCCTGGGTCTAGTTCAAGAACCACTGGCACAGCCGCGGTGATCGGTGAATAGAAGTTCACCGAAGCAATCTTGTGACTTGAATCGGTGTACTTGTCAGTTGAGTTCGGGTGAAGAATCATGTTGAAACCACCCCATGGGTCACCAGACTTGACAATCGACATTGCCGCGCTGGTCCAACCAACAGGCTTGTCGACAATTGCAGCAGCAACGCCAGCAAAGCCTTGGCCTAAAGCGGCTGCACCAAGTGCGTCGCCGGTTTCGAAGGTTAGCTGGGTGCTGTTAGCTGCGCGTGGAGTTGGTGCGCTAGCTGTTGTCTGGTAGTAGCTCAAGTTGTCAAAGGTGTAAAGCTTCGAAACGGTCGCACTGTAGGCTCCGCATCCCCAGTCAGCGTGATCGTGACCGGCAACAGCTAGGTCGCTGTCTGGCTGAAGCCATAGCTTCGAATAGGCAGTTCCCGCAGCTGGGGTGAAAGTAAAGGTGAGGGTGCCGCTTGTGCCTGATGCAACAGCGTCAGCAGAGATGCTGCCGCCGTCGTTTGAGTCAGTTGCAACAGCGGTGTATTTGACACCAGCATCGACGGCGGTTGCGTCAACGGTAACAGTGGTGTGGCCATCTGAAACAACGCTTTGATCAGCTGCAAGTGATGCAACCTGAATGCCCGCAGTGGCACAGCCAGATTGAGCTTTTTGAACTTTAAGTACGCCATCGACGACTTCAAAGTTGTGAGTCCAGACACCGCTACCGGCCCAGTCAACGCCAGCAGCGTTGTTGCCGATGTCGCCGCCGACCCATGGTGCCCAGTCAACGGTGGAGCTACCTTTTAGATAGCCGTAGTCAGCAACTGCAGAGCTGGTGTAGTCAACGGTAACTTGACCGTCGGTGGCTTGTGCAGAACTCGCGCCTGCCATGAGGCCAGCCGCAGAAATTGCTAATGTGCTAATTCCAGCGATCACCTTGCGGGTGATTGGCTTTAGATGAATCATCATCTTCCCTTCAACAAATGGATGTTTGAAGGTGTTCAGGCAGGAACATGCGCAAAAAGTCAGGTTCTTCAATGAACACCGCGGAGTGCGCACACACGTCCTTGATTTCAGAGTAATGTGAAACCGCTTTCGGGGAAAGCGGTTTCACCAATATTTTTCTTTGTTTATGAAATCGTTATTTAGTGCGTTCTCGCCCTATTTGTCAAATCCAGATCGTAAAGCGGCTGTTATTCTTGCCTGATGAAACCACCGTCAGTTCACATTCGCGCCCTTATTACCTGGCTAGCAATTTTTCCTTTGGTATCAATCGGGTTTTATACCGTGATTCCCTTGATGGCTGGCGCGCATCCGTTGTTAAAAGTTTTGGTACTAACCCTGTTGGTCGTGCCGGCCGCCGTGTATTTGGTTGTTCCAAACCTGATGAAGGTTTATTTCAAGCTCGCCGCTCGCAGCCGCGCCAAAAGTTAAGCTACTCGGCTAAAGAAAAATGGGCCCCGCACAAAGCGGAGCCCATTTTTTTGAAACTAGATTTTGCTAAAGGTTAGTGACCTTCAGCTGCTGCGAACTCTTTGCTCTCTTCAGCCGACTTGATGCGTGCAACGGTGAAGATCAAAAGTCCGAAAGCACACTTGGCAAGAATGTCAGCAATGCTGTAACCAATTTCGCGAGCTGCAACTGCATCGTAGCTAGGGTCGCCTGACGAGCCCATAGCCATAATGAAGGTGATTGGGTAGACGCCCCAGGTTGCGATTAGCAATAGGCGAGCACCCGAAAGCAACTTGCGAACTGCTGGCGACTGGTCTTTTAGGCTCTTTGAGATCTCAACGAACAATACATACAAGATGTAAAGGAACGGAATCGTTGAAAGCGCACCCCAAACGCCATTGTCAAGACCGCCCAGTTTCATGTCGCCAGGGTAACCCAAGGCAATCATCAAAGCTGCGGCAGGAACCAAGCGGAACAGTAGTGAACTGCGAACTGCGCGAGCCAAGCCCATAACAGCCACAAGCTCAACTAGAAGAAGCGGAACCGTTAGGAACCAGTCAACGTAACGATAGCCCACGTTGTAGTGCAAGAAGGCATCGTGAAGTGACAATGAGCCACCATAGGCCTCTTTAAATGAGTCAAACATTCTGAAGTAGTGATAAGCGGCAATCGAGGTGACTGTTGCTGAAACCATTACTGCTAGGCGATACTTTGGCAAAACTCGGTCGCGCGCAATCCAGAGAAAAATGCTCGTAAAAAGCATGCTGGCGATGCCGAGTGACAGCATGTTATAGACGGCTGAATATGTTTGGTGCTGTGCTGCATCCATTTGGTGGAGCCTTTCAAACTAAGTTCACCGTTGCGGCTTTGCAACGGCGTTGTTGCATTTTTGAAGCGCAATCTAACTCTTTGAAACTAGGCAATGCTGTCGGTACAACTTAAAAATAGCTGAAGACCATCCAAAATCTAACACATCGTTATATTTTTGTTATGAGTTTCAACGGTCTGGCGGTGAGGCTCAATCTCTTGCAGTGTTTTGCGCGCTGATTGCCAATGCGCCAGCGAGAGGCCCCCAAACAGAAAAGCATCGGGTATTCTGAGACCGACCTAAAAGCGGCAATCGCCACCAGAAGCAACAAAAATGAGGCAAATTGGTTAATGCGATTCGAGACATGTTCTCTTGGGTTGACCGCACACCGCAGGCCTTGGCGCTAAAGAGCACGCGGCTCGAAATGAGTTACTCGGTTTTTGCCGACACGGTCAGGCGCGTCGCCGCAAAACTTCGACAAAGCGGCGTTAGACCAGGCGACGTAGTTGGACTTCGCCTAGAACCTGAACTGCAAGCCGTGTTTATTGCAGCGGTCTTGCACGAAGGAGCTGTTTCGTTCGCAGCCAAGCAAAGCAACGTGCAGGCTTATCGTGCTCAAATAAATCATGTTTTTACTGACAACCAGCTATTTGAAGCTGGCAACCCAAAGCGCCAACTAGTCACGCAAGACTGGTTGGCCAGCACCGCCGCAATCAACGCAAAGCTAGAGCCGAACGATTTTGAAACAGACCAATCGCTAGCACTTCTTGTTTTTTCAAGCGGCACAACGGGCACGCCCAAAGGTGTGGCTTTTACAATCGCAAATGTGCTTGAACGCATCGAGTCAGCTCATTCAAACTGGATGCCCGCAAAGCCGTTCCTTGCTGAGCTTGGGCTTGACACGGTCTCAGGAATCCAAACTTATTTTTATAACCTCATTCATGGCGAAACCTATTTGATCTCAACCGGAGCAAAAGCCACCCTCGAACTAATAAGTTCGGCGGGGGTAAAGGCGATCAAAACTTCACCAGCCAAACTTTTAGACCTGAGTCGTGAAGCACTTCAACAGCAGTCAACGTTTGACAATCTTGAAATCATTCAAGTTGCCGGGGGCCTGATAAGCGCGCACTTAGGTGCTGAAACTGCCAAGGCATTTAGTGCGCGCCTTACATATCTATATGGGTCAACCGAGGTTGGCACCGTCACTCGCGGGTTGTTTGACACTGAAGCGACCAATATGGTCGGCACGATTTTGCCTGACTCGAAGGTCGAAATAGTCGATGCCAATCGACAGCCAGTGCCAGTCGGGCAAAACGGTGCAATCAGAATCAAGACACCATATCAGGCTAAAAGCTACTGGAACAACGCCGAAAAATCAGCGACAGGCTTTATCGACTCGTGGTTCTACCCGGGCGACACCGGCAGAATCGATGCCAAACGGCAGCTTCATGTTGACGGTCGAATCGATGAAATGTTGAATGTTGGCGGGGCCAAGCTGAACCCGGCGTGGGTCGATTCAATGCTGAGCGGCTATCGGGGTTTGCAAGACGCAGCAGCCTTCACGGCAACCGATGCCGTGACCGGCGAGGCCAAACTTGGCCTGGCAATAGTCACCAACGGCGAAATCAACATTGAAATTTTGAAAACAAACCTTCGCGAACTTCTTGGAGGAAGCGCCCCTGAGGTAATAGTCAGGCTAAATGAAATTCCAAAAAACGAGTTAGGAAAGCCTTTAAGGCTTGAAATCGCTAAACTCTATACCGACTCCATATTAAAAGGGAAAAAAGAGATATGAAACTAAATCTAAAAAAAGCATTGGGAATCACCACCGGTCTTGCGACCGTTGCAGTTAACCTCATTGCTACCGCAACAGGCGCAAACGCAGCCACCGTAACTGGCTGTGGCGATGCTCCTACAGGCGGCACACTAACAAACGAAGGCAGCTACTGCCAGCTCGTTTTTGACACCGCCGGATCTCACGACTGGACCCTGCCTACTGGCATCACTGGTCTGACAGCGTTGCTTGTTGGCGGTGGCGGCGGCTCAGGCCCAGGCTACGGCAGCACAACCGGCAGTGGCTGGGGCTATGGAGGCAACGGCGGCGACGTCGTTTATGCTGACCTATCAAGCGAAACAGCCGGCACTGTTGTCAGCGCTGTTGTTGGCGATGGTGGCACTGCCGCGGCTGGCGCCACAGCTGCAACCGCAGGCAGTTCAAGCACCGTTAGCGTTTCAAGCTCAGTAATTAAAGAGGCAGTCGGCGGCATCGGCGACTCAGGTTATGGCGGCGCTTACAGCGGCGCATACTACGGATACTACGGTGACGGCGCCGGTGTGAACGGAACCTCATCGAGTTCTGCTGGGCTCAACCCAAAGACCGACAGCTCAGCACCGACTATTTTCAGCACGCTTGACTATGAGTATGGTCGCGGCGGCATTGTTTATCAAGACACCGCCGCCCCTCAGACGATTGGCCAGGGCGGCAGCGTAGTTGCTGTTGCTGATTGGTCAGAAATTCAGGGTAACGGCACGGCCGGTGTTGTGGTTTATCGCTACAACACTATTGAAAGTGCGATCACGTTGACTGTCGACAAAGCTTCGATTTCAAATGGCGAAAGCTCTACATTCACAAGTAATGCACCGGGCGACCAGTTTGCTGCCGCCTACCTTGACGGCCAGTGGATGGGTGACGGCCCGTTCGGCACGGCACCAACCTCATTGAACTGGTCAGACTTCGGTGGTTGCGATTCCCACGTGTTAACTCTGCGACTTTATGCTTCAAAGGTTGGCGATAATCCGCCTAGTCCATATTGGTCTGACTCGTATCTAGCCAGTGCTGAGATTACCTTTGCTGCAGACCCAAGCGCGTGTGACCCTGCGATCACGTTGACTGCTGACAAGTCTTCGATTTCGAATGGTGAAGGTGTTAACTTCACAAGTAACGCACCTGGCGACAACCTAAACGCTGTGTTCCTTGATGGTGTTTTCTTTGGTGATGGTTCTTATGACAGCACTCCGAACCCGTTTGACTGGTCTATCGTTGGTGGCTGTCACGACCAGGTGATGACGATGCGTGTGTATTCAACGAAGTATGTTGACATCACTTCTGACCCGTCGTTCTCTGACCCTTATTTGGCGACCGTTGATGTTACTGTGCTTGGTGACCCAAGCATGTGTGAAGTTGTTCACCACCAGGTCTCGGTAACCAAGAGCGGTCGAGGCCACGGTTCTGTGACCAACTCTTCAACTTCGGTTGCCGCTGGTGAGCACTTCGTGTCAACTGCTACAGCAGCAGCGGGCTCGAAGTTCGATGGTTGGGTTTGCACACCTTCTAGCTACAACACAACTCACGCCCAAATCAGCTTCGTTCCATCAGCTGATGTGAGCTGTGTTGCCAAGTTCAGCTTGAACGCTCCAGTCGTGGTTCCTGTGGTTAGCCACAAGTCGATCAAAGCTGTGTTCTATTTCAGTGGCGACTCGTCAAGACTGTCGACCTCAACTCGTCTCAAGCTACGCGCAATCAGCAAGCAGCTCAAGGCAGGCTCTGGCGTCAAAGTTGTTGTTGAGGGTTTTGTGTTCAAAACTCGAAACACCAGCAACGACCGCAAGCTTTCTTTGGCTCGCGCCAGGAACGTTGTGGCTTATTTGCGACTGCTAGGAGTCAATGCTGTGTTCAGCTCTAACTCTCGTGGCATCGCAAAGCAGCACAACTACACGGCACGTCGCGCCGAGTTGGTTGCCACTTGGAACCTAGCTTCATAGCATCAGTTCTCAAAGGTGAAACCCCTGCAGGCAATGCGCCTGTGGGGGTTTCGCAATTTTCAACAACGTCAACTTGCACCATGCGACATAGACTTGAAGAATGAGAAGAAACCGCTTTCACGCTATCGGCCTAGTTATGGCCATGGCGCTGGTTTTGCCCGTTACAATCTCGATAAATTCGGGTGACAGTGCAGCTATTGCGGCATCCTCAAAAATTTCAAAAATAATTACTTTCGCACCTGGCACATCGAAGCTCACAAATCTGGCTAAAGCAACGCTCTATTCACAATTTGAAAAAATGCGACTTTCGCCGAGTGTCTCAGTCGTCGGCTACACAAGCTTCGCCACCCCAAAAGCCAAGATCACCCGAAACTCACTTGCAAGAGCAACGGCGATTAAGCAGTATTTAGCGAGCCTTGGGCTCACAGTGAAAATTTCGGCCTACAGCGGGGGTCGAACTTCAAAGTTCACAAAACCCGCCGTTGCCGATAGAGCGGTTATCAGCTTCTCGCCAACACCGGGGCTGCTGTGGATTCAAGATTTCAATGAGCCAAGAGGCACATCGCCAAGAGCAGCAGACTTCACCGGCTTGAATGGCGACGGTTGCGACGAGCTAGGGCTTTGCAGCTATGGCACCGGCGAAATGGAATACAACGACCCATCGGCAGCGACAACTGACGGGCAGGGAAACCTCGTTATTCACACAGAAAATGTTGATGGCACTTGGATCTCAGAACGCCTGTGGACCGCCCAGAAAGTAGCGTTTGAATACGGAGACCTCGAAATTCGCGCCAAGTTTCCGGAAGGCAGTTTCAACTGGCCAGCTATATGGATGCTCGGCAATAACTACGCGCCACCGAACCAAGCGTTTGGCACAACCCAATGGCCAACCTCGGGCGAACTCGATATTGCCGAAGGTTTGGGCGGCAACTCAGTGGTTCAAGGCACGCTGCATGGTCTTGACTCATCGACCGGTGCTGATTGGAACTGGGGTGGGGGCGTAACCGCTGCGGCGCCGCTAGTTGATGTTTCAGGGGCATATCACACCTGGGGAATTCAATCGATGCCCAACCAAGTAATTTTCAGCATCGATGGCGTTGAGTATTGCCGCGATTCGTTCGATGGCTATGGGGTAACTCAAGACTTCGCTAACGGTGCAACGACCTACTTTGACAGCAAATCGAACTGGCCATTCAACCAGGCATTTTTCTTGATTCTAAATAACGCTGTGCCAGCCGGAACAAATCAGCCGAACGGCACTGCAAGTGATTTTAAAATCGACTGGATTCACTACTCGACCTACATGGGCTTCGGCCGTTTAGTTCGCTAATGTTCACCAAACAAGGCATTGTGTCGGCTACCTGCTTCGGGTAAACTACTCAATGGAAACCCATCTTTTTATTGCAATGAAAGTTGACCGTGAGCGAGACTGCAGTTTTTTCTTATACCAAAAAGGGCTTTGCCCCTGAACAGGTAGACGCCGAGTATGCCTCGATGGTTGAAGAGCTCGAAGAGCTAAAGCAAAAAAACCAAGAGGCGCTTGCCGCGGTTGCTCAATTGAAGCGCGAGATCACCGACTCAAAAACGCGCCTGCGTCAATCTGGTGGCGAGATCAACTTCAACAATCTGGGCACAGATTTAGCCGAGACTCTAAAGATTGCTCAGAACCGAGCTGTTGATTTGGTGCGCAACGCAGAGCAAGAGACCACTGCGCTTTTGGCCGACACCGAGATTCAAACCAAGTCAATCGTCGAAAGTGCAGCCAAACAGGCTGCCTCGATGGTCAACGCCGCCGAGCGCGATGCTAAACAACTGTTGATGCAAACTCAGAAACACTCGCAGGCAACTTTGCTTGAAGCCGAAGAGGCACTTGCCGTTGCCACCAGCCGCGCCGCAGTCGTTTCTTCAGAGCTCGAGGGCATTCACAAAGAAACTCAGGTGCGACTTGCAAAGATTGCAAACGACACCGAACTTGATCGAATCAACTCAGAACAGGCTCTCGAAGTTCTCAAGGCTGAGATTGAGTCAGAAATTCAACAGCTTTCAAATGAACTTGAGTCGGCACGGGCCGCTTCGCTTGAAGCTATGAGCGTTGCCGATGCCGCAACTAAGAAGTACATCGACCAAAAAGCAGCTGAGAGCGCCGAAGTGGCAGCTGAAGCTCAAAGAAAATACAGCGACATTGTGGTGGCTTCTGAAGCTCAGTCTTCTAGATTGCTCGTCGAAGGCGACAATCTGGTTCGCGATGCAAAGAAGCTGGTTGCCCTGCTTAACAGCGCAATCGAAGCTCGAGTGCGCACTGTCAAGGGCAAGGTTTCAGAAAGCGCCCGCGACCTAAACGCCGCAGCCCTTCGTGAGCTCAACGAGCTTTCACGTCGCAACCAAGAACTCGGCGCTTTCAACAGCGACCTTCAGATGATCAGCGACGCGGCAAACACACCGTTTAGTCAAAGTGAAACCAAGAGAGGCTGATCATGGCTAGAACAGACTTAGCGTTTCGCAAAGCGAAACCCGGCTATGACGCTAAAGCCGTTGCACAGATTTTTGAAGAGCTGCTCTTTGAGTTGGAACAGGCTAAAAAAACCAACATTGAACTCGACTTGCAACTAACCTCGTTGCAGGTTCAACTTAGCGATGCTGAACACCAGGTGAAACGAAACACATCGCCTAATTTCTCAGCGCTTGGCAACGCCTTTGAGCAGGTTCTGACCGAAGCTGAAAAGGTCGACCGAAACCTTCGCAACGCCGCCGACTCTCAGAGCAAGCAAGAGCTTCAGAACGCCCGCTCGCTCGCCGAGCAGACCCTGCTTGAAGCACGCCGCGCAGTCACTAGTCTTCAAGCTAACTCGCAGGCCGAGGTCGAAACTCTGCGCATCGAAACCGAACGCAAACTTTCAGACCTTAGCTGGCGCACCGAAAACATTGAGCGAAACGCTGCTGCTGAGCTCGCTCAGGCAGAACGCGGTGCGGCTCGAGCTATTACTGAAGCCGAGGTTGCGGCAGCTCAAATGACTCAAGAGCTACACAAAGAACTTGACGAGATTCGCAACCACCTGCTCGACCTCAGAGGCAAGCACCAATACGAGAACCTTCGTCAAATCTATGAAATCAAGGTTCAAGAAGAACTTCAGGGCAAAGCCCGTTTGAACTCTAGCGAGGCGGCCAGCGATGCCTTCAACGCGGCCAGCGAGGCAGCTAACACGCTCATTGGTTCGGCTGTAGACAAAGCTCGAGCCCTTCAAGAGAACGCCGACCTTTATCTAAAAGAGCGTCGTGATGAAGCAAACGCCTTGTTGATGGCGGCGCGTGAGCAAGCAGCAGAAACCCTGCGCGAAGCGTTCCTGTTGGGCGAATCATTGATTAACCGTGCCGAAGACTTAGCTCGCTCAATCGAAGTAGTGCCTGGTGCAGTTAGCCAAGACCTCATAAAGCAGATCAACTTGATTCAAGAGCTAAAGAATGAGATCAACTCGTTTGCAACTCCAGAGGCGATTGTTTCAATCGAAGAGGCCGATGCTCACGAAAAAGTGATGGCAGACCGCTAGGTCAACTTTTCAACCAAGCTGAATTTCAAAGCTGCTAATCGAGCCGGGGGTTCAATTGTCAGATTCAGACCTAAAAACCTGCCCTTTTTGCGCAGAGCAGATTCAGCAAGCTGCAGTCATCTGCCGTTTTTGCAATCGCGATTTAGCTGGCACAGTTGCGACTGGCTATTCAGCCACAAAATATGCGAGGCCATCGGCCTATTCTGAGCAAGCCGTTGCAAATGATCGCAATTCAAACCGCTCTGGCCGCCGTTGGGGTTGGGTTATCGTGATTGCCGGGCTGTCGATTCTGGCGGCCTTAAACGGGCAAACACTGTTTGCATACGTGAGCGGAATCGTGACCGGCCAGGTCACGATTGACACCGGCAAGCTCACCAATAACATCACAAAGGGCATCAAGGACCAAACCGGCGTTGATGTTTCGGTTACCTGCCCAACACCTTTTCTGGGCCACGTGGGTGATACTCGGCAATGCACCTACACGTCAGTGATGGGCCCAGGTTTTATTGACGTTCGCATTCAGAGCACAAACGCAGACGTCACCTGGCAAGTCAACTAGCTTGCTAAGCGTCTGGCGCTTGCTGTTTGAATGAAAAAAAATCGTGGCCACACCTGCATTAGGCGTGACCACGATTTGATTTAAGCGTTTGGCTATGGCTTGCCAGCGGCGATGGCCGCTTTTGTGCCGCTGACTTTGCCAGCGCCGTTGTAGCTGTAATAGCGAATCCAGTCGACTGACATCGCTGCAGACTGCAAAGTTGGGTCGATTGAACCGCCAACAAAGTTGCCGCCCATTGCAAGGTTGAGAATCAAGAAGAATGGCTTGTTGAACACGTAGTTGCGGCCAGTAATGCTTGGCGTAACGGTGTTATAGACCACACCATCGACTAGCCACTGAATCTTGTTTTTCAACCAAACCACACTGAACACGTGATAGCCGGCTGAGGTTGTTGCCTTGGTGTTAATGGTGTTCACGATGCCGTTTTCACCTGAATAGCCTGGGCCGTGTGCGGTGCCGAACACTGTGTTCGGATACTGGTCACCGCGGGTCTCCATGATGTCAATCTCGCCAGAGCTTGGCCATTGGTTTGTGTCGATGTCGTTACCCAAGAGCCAAAAAGCTGGCCAAACGCCGTCACCTTTTGGCACGCGAATGCGCGCAGAGATCTGACCGTATTGAAAAGCGAGGTTGCCCTTGGTTTGAATGCGTGAAGACAAGAACTCGCACACGCCGGCGTTGCTTTCAACCGGGCATGGGTAGGCAAGTTCATCGGGCCCAGGGTTGTAGCGGGTCGCGCTGATTACTAGGTTTCCTTGTTTCGAACCATCGGTTTTGACGTGATCTTCGACGTAGGCTTCGTGCTCTAGGTTGCCCCAGCCGCCGCCGCCAGTGTCGTAGTTGAAGACTTTAGAAGAAGGTGCTTGACCTGCCTTGCCAGAGAACTCTTGGTGCCAAAGCAACTTGAGAACTGGCTTTTTGACGACTGCCTGGGCTGGCCCACCGATCACTGCGGCGAGGGCGACTGCCGCAATGGCTAGTGCCGCGACTTTAGATTTTGTGCGCATAAAAGCTCCTGTTATTAGTAACTAGAAACATCCCACAAGGCGCACACTCCGGTGGTAACGATTGAGTAACAATCAAACTAATTTTGAAATTACTCTTTTCGTGAAACCGATTTCACGCTGTAATAGTAACACGTGAAACCGATTTCACGAAAAAAGAATAAAACCTTTCTAAGAACTAATCGAAGTCTCGGGTGGCTGTCGCACAACAGCCACCCGAGAGTTCAAACCACAAAGAAAGCGAAGCAAATGAAAAAACTTATCGCCCGAGTTGCAGCTACCGCAGTGGCTCTAGCCTTGCCGCTTTCGATGGTTGCCCCAGCGCACGCCACCGCGGCTCCCGTCACCATCTCAGTTTGGACCTATGGCAACGTCATTGAGCCACAGGCTCTCATCGACTATAAAAAGATTCACCCTGAAATCACCATTCAGCTCAAGAAGAGCGGCCTAGATGCCCACCACCAGAGCTTGATCACATCGTTCTTGGCTAACAAGACCCCAGACATTGCTGCCGTTGAGGTTTCATACTCCGGCTACTTCAGAAGTTATCCGCAATATTTCACCGACCTTCGCCAAGCGCCTTACAACTCAGGCTCGATTCAGAGCAACTACTTGCCATGGCGCTGGGCACAGGGTGTCGGCTATGAAGGAACCGTTTTCGGCATTCCTACCGACGTAGGCGGCATGGAGGTTGCTTATCGCACCGACCTTTTCAAGGCCCACGGCCTGCCAACCGATCGCACCAAGGTCGGCAAACTTTGGCCAACTTGGGACGCCTTCTTTAACACCGGCAAGCTTTATCAGAAGCACCTTTCAAAGGCCGAGAAAGCCTCTTGCACCAAGCTAAAGGTTTGCTATGGCTTCATCGATAACGCAGGCACCGTCTATAACGCTGTGCTCAACCAGGGCACACAAAAGTACTACCAAAATGACGGCACCAAAGATGGCAAGTTGATTTATGCAACTAACCCACAGGTTTCGAAGGCCTTTCAGACCACAGCAAATGCCCTTGCATCAGGCGTTGGCACAAACATCAACTCGTTCACGAACGACTGGAACGTCGGCATGAACAAGGGCATCTTTGCCACGATTCTTGCTCCGGCATGGATGATGGACTACATCAAGCAGCAAGCGCCAAAGACTAAGGGCAAGTGGGACATCGCCTCGCTTCCTGGTGGCGGAGGCAACCTTGGTGGCAGCCAGCTGACGATTCCTAAATCTGCTGCTCACAAGAGCCAGGCTTGGGACTTCATTAAGTGGTACCTATCGCCAGCAGAGCAGCTAGCTATCTTCAAGAAGTACGGCCTGTTCCCTTCAACATCAGTTCTCTACAACAACCCAGCATTGAAGAACTACAAAGATCCGTTCTTCAACAATGCCCCGGTCGGTGCCATCTATGGTGCTTCGGTTCAAACTCTGCACCCTATCTATGAAGGCAAGAAAGAACGTGCCATCGATAACATCATCGGTCAAGCGCTGAGTCGAGTTGGTTTGAAGAAGCAGTCGGCCGCTGCAGCTTGGGCCCAGGCGTTGAATGAAATCAAGAACGCAGTTGGCTAGCAAATGGCAACTGCAACTAAAAAACCTCAAACACCTTGGCGGGTGAGCACTCAGGCACCCGCCAAGAAAAAGAAAAGCCAGAAAGCTCCCGATGGCGCCGTTGTTAAATCGCTAAACGGCAACTGGGGGTACCTCTTCACCGCCCCGTTCGTTGTGATGTTCTTGGTATTTGGTTTGGCTCCTGTTGTCTATTCGGTCTACATTGCATTTTTTCAGTGGGACCCTCTAGACATGACTCACACCTTCGTCGGCATAGCGAACTTTCAGCGAGTAGTTGCCGATGATCAGTTCTGGCTTGCAGTTCGCAACACATTCTCAATCTGGGCTTTGTCAACGTTCCCTCAAATGTTGATGGCTATTGCGTTGGCGAACGTGCTCAGAAACCCGAGACTCAAGTTCAAGACGTTTTGGCGCACCATGCTTCTTGTGCCAAACATCACCTCGGTGCTAGCAGTTGCCATCGTGTTCGGTCAGTTGTTTAGCCGTGACTTCGGTCTAGTGAACCTTGCGCGCGAATGGCTCGGAATGCCCAACCACATCAACTTTGTGTCTGAGACGATTCCTGGCCACATTGCAATTGCAACCATGATTACCTGGCGTTGGTTGGGCTACAACGCACTTATTTTCTTAGCGGCCATGTTGGCGGTGCCAAATGAGCTTTATGAGGCCGCCGCAATTGACGGCGCGAGCAGCTGGCGCCAATTTACAAATGTGACACTCCCCGGCATTCGCAACACAATTACGTTTGTATTGGTTGTTGGAACCATCGGTGGTCTGCAAGTCTTCGCCGAACCATTGACTCTGGCCGGCGGCGAAAGCGGTGGCGACAGCCGTCAGTTCTCGACCCTCACACTGTTCTTGTTTGAACAGGCGCACATGGGCAACTGGGGTTACGCAGCCACTATCGGAATCATGATCACGTTCATTGTGCTCATTATTTCGGGCATCAACTTCTTTTTCACTCGACGAATTGCAAACGGAGAGAACGTTCAATGAACATCTTCAAAGACCCCGTTCTTCTCGTATTCTCGCTGCTTGGCTTAGGCCTTGTTACCTGGCTGGTTTTCTATTACCTAGATAAAACTCGTTGGCGCAAAGTTTCGCCTTGGTCATACATCGTTCTATCAGTGATGGTAATCATCTCGGCGTTCCCTTTCTATTGGATGTTCATCGTTGCTTCTAATGGCAATGAAGAAATCTCAAAGAACCCACCAACCTTGGTGCCGGGTGGTCGATTCTTAATTCTGATGGGGCACGTGTTCGATGCAGCACCGACTTTTGGACTATCGATTCTGAACACCATTTTTGTAGGAACCACGATTGCTGTCGCTCAGGTGATTTTCTCGGCGATCGCGGGTTTTGCATTTGCAAAGCTCAACTTTAAGGGCCGCAAGTTCTTGGTGCTATTCGTAATCGGCACCATGATGCTGCCTAGCCAGCTGGGCATCATTCCGTTGTTTATGATTGTAAATAACTTGGGTTGGGGGAGCACTTTGACGGCTATCGTCGTGCCTGCCCTGGTCACAGCATTTGGTGTGTTTTGGATGCGTCAGATTATTGACGCCCAGATTCCCAACGAGTTGCTTGAGGCTGCCAGCATCGACGGTGCTGGAGTGATTCGCGTGTTCAGAAGCGTCGTTTTGCCAATCATTGCGCAGAGCAGCTTTGTGCTTGGCCTCTTCGCTTTCTTGGGAACCTGGAACGACTTTTTGTGGCCGTTGTTGATTTTGAATGACCCGAACCAGTTCACCGTGCAGGTTGCTGTCAACCAGCTTTCAGCCAGCTACACGATCGACTACGCATTGGTTCTTGGTGGCGCCTTCTTGGCCACAGCGCCGTTGCTTTTGCTCTTTATTTTGGTTGGTCGCCAGCTTGTTAGCGGCGTAATGGATGGAGCGGTAAAGGGATGATGAGCTTTCAAGATGATTTCACTTGGGGCGTAGCAACCTCGTCTTTTCAGATCGAGGGCGCAACTCGCGTTGACGGTCGTGGGCCTAGCATTTGGGACACCTTCTGTGCCACCCCAGGCAAAGTAGCTCACGGCGACAACGGCGATGTTGCATGCGACCACTACAACATGTTTGACGAAGACATTCGCATCATGCAAGAAATGGGTGTTCAGTCTTATCGCTTTTCGCTTGCTTGGCCACGAATGTTCCCTAATGGCGATGCTGTGCGCGAGCAGCGCGGTTTCGATTTCTACAACCGCCTAATCGACGCACTGCTTGAAGCCGGTATCAAGCCGCTTGCAACGCTTTATCACTGGGACCTCCCTCAGCCTCTGCAAGACAAAGGTGGTTGGGCAAACCGTGAAATCGTTGCAGCGTTCAAAGATTACGTAACCGCCTGTGCAGAAGCGTTTGGTGACCGAGTAATTGACTGGGTAACCATTAACGAACCTTGGTGTGTTTCATGGCTTGGATACATGAACGGCGTGCACGCACCCGGTGTTAAGAGCCTCGATGATGCAATTGCTGCCGCTCACCACACCGCATTGGCTCACGCCGAAGCAGTGCGAGCTATTCGAGCCGTGCAGCCGTTAGCCCGAGCTGGTTCTTCGTTGAACATGACTAACTACGTCATTCTGAACCCTGAAGATGCCGAAGTAGTTGAGGCTGCCGCTCTTATGGATTCACACGTTAACCGCTGGTGGATCGAGGCGCAGCTAACTGGCCGCTACCCGCAAAACCTTGTTGACGAATACGGCGACCGTTT
>CAISOV010000072.1 GCA_903887175.1 uncultured Micrococcales bacterium | reverse complement strand
GGGCAATGTGCGCCTAGTGGGCATTGACGCTAACGACAACATCGCGTTTGAATACTTCATGCCAGGCGCCAACTGGGATCGCGGCTGGAACGCGCTGCCGATTCACATCGAGTCGCTCACTTATAAATAATGCGCCGAGACACCGACGCTAAAAGCCGGTATCTCGCGGTGCGCTAGCGCAGCCCCCAACATAACGCAACGAAGTGCTCTTTCACCATAAGTTGCTTATACGCAACACTATACACTTGGGCAGTCTTTGTCTGTAAATTAGAACAATGCCCACCCCCACCAGCGCACAATGGCTTGAGCAACAGCTCAAAGTTAGTGAGCTTGGCACGCTAACACGTTTGGCAGAAGTGTCGGGAATCAATAAGGGCACACTTAGCAAATACTTCAGCGGTCAGCAGCGCCCCTCGATTGACGTGATTGGCCCGCTTTGCACAGCACTTCAGGTGTCGCCAGAGACTCTGCTTCGCGCTCTAAAAGCTCTTTAAGCTTTTGCTTTAATCAAAACAAAATCACCCTTGGGTTCAAAATCACGCGCGAGTTCGTCATCACTGATTAGTTTTATTGCCTCATCGACGTGGTGCTCGAAACCGTGCGAGGTTAGAGCTTTAGCAATGTGATCGGCGGTGTGGTCGATGCCGATGTGAATGCGCAAATCGCCGGTTTCAAGCGACTCAAGGCCCACCTCATCGCGCTGGTTATACATTGCGATCTCAACCATGTGTTGCTCCCCCAAAACTCTTCTGTTGCGCTATCGCAACCAGTATATCGTTTGCCCCTCGATATCTATTTGAAGCGTAGCCTTAAAGGGCTACCCGCGGGAGCGGTTTCGCCCAATTGTTACGGTGGCGAACCAAGAATTGCCCTCGGCGCCCGACCACCCAGGCGCGGGTTAAGAAATTGCCCGAGCCCGTTTCTTTAGAAACGCGGCAACATCAATGTTGAGGTGCCTGGCAAATGGCAGGGCTCCCCCAAGAATGTCTTCGGGCAGGTTTGACAACACCGCAAGTTGCTTGTCAATCACCTTGATTGCCATAACCTCGTTTAGGCCTAACTCGGCGGCAGCGTCTAACAGCAACGCGCGCGACCAACCCTCTGCTTTGCCAGCCAACGGCAACGCCATGTTGCGGTCGTCATAAAACCTCGTGCAGAGCAAGTCATAGGCTGGCGAGATGCGCCACTCGCCCAGCTCGGTTTTTAGCACCGAGAAGTCCTTGGCGTGGGCGTCGCCATTGCCAATCAACCAGTTGAAAACGAGTTGCCTGAAAAGGTTCAAGGCTGCCGCAACCCGTGAAGGGCACCGCTCGATAAGTGCGTTTGCGACGTCGAGAAAATCCGAGTTGTATTTTTCACTCGGGTACCGACCCATTACCTGACAACCATCTTCAGCGGCAAGACGAATGGTTTTGGGGTGGCGATAGATTCGGTCGAAGCGTTTTAGGCGCAGTGCATGTTCGCCGTTTTTATCGGTCAGCAGGTTGAATTCAGCGGTTGCCAAGCCACAGTCGTTAGCTAAGCCAAGAAAGTAGTGCTCGTCTTCGACGGCGAATGGCGCTGCAGCTGGGTTCAACTTGAGCATGTAGTCGATGCCGGCGGTCTTGGCTGGTGCACTCATCATGCGGCTAGAAACCTTGTCTTGCACACCCGGCAGGCCGCTGGCTCGCGAACCAAAAACATCTTGGCGAATTTGGGCAAAGTCGAGATCTTCGCTCTTTGACGGCAGCTTCAAAACCTCGCGCTCAAGTTTTGGGTCTGCACCTGGCGCAAGAACCTGCACGTCGCCAATGAGGTCTTGGCCTATCTCAAGCAATAATCCCACCTCGTCGTTTAGCGAGGTTTTGATGCGGCTGCGCATTGCAAGCAGCCGCGGCCCTTCGGGCAGCAGCCCGGCAAAGAACGCCGGGGTTGCACCATTCGCCAAGACGATCGGCTCGCTGCCTAGCGGCAGGCTCGTGGCGATGGCAGGTTTGCCCAGCGTGACGTAATCGCTCAGGTAATCGAAGCGCACGTTGCC
>CAISOV010000071.1 GCA_903887175.1 uncultured Micrococcales bacterium | reverse complement strand
TGGCAATGTGTCCATCGTCAGCTCGCCGTCTTCGCCAACGCCGTAGATTCGCGCGGCTGTCATGGTGGTCATGCCCATGCCATCACCTAAGAAAAAGATGACGTTTTTAGGTGCAGGGGTGTTGCTAGAACACCCTGTAAAAGTAACAGCCGCCAAAAGGCCAGCAAGCATCAAGTGCTTCATGAATTCTCCAGGTTAATAAGTGGGAACCTAGAGAATTCTGACGACTCATTGTGTCAACTTAATAACGCATATGATTATGGCTAAGTCACTAGTGTCCGGTAAATTTCATGCTTGATGTCCGCAAACGTAGGCCACATAAGCCCTGCAAGCCGATTTGCGATTCCGGCGATTTGAAACGCGAATTTGCCGCCAAGGCTTACCGTTACCTCTTTTTGGGAGGTTTGCGGCATGAACTCTGGTCGAACGGTGTTTGCACAAATGCTGGGCTTCGTGCCGTTTGCTCACTTCGAACACCTCGTCGACAAGTACCAATCCAACCGCTGGACGAGGGACTTCACCGCATGGAGCCACTTCATTTGCATGGCCTACGCGCAGCTCACGCGGCGAGAAGGTTTGCGCGACTTGATTGCGTGCCTCAATTCTCAAAAATCCAAGCTTTACCACGTCGGATTGCGCCACCGCATTACGCGATCCACCTTGGCCGATGCCAACGAAAGACGCAGCAGCGAACTCTTCGAATCCTTGGCGCAGCGTTTGATCGAGTTGGCCATCGCACTTCACAAAGACCACGATATCGGACTGGGCTTGAAAGAGCCGTTGTATGCGATGGACTCGACCACCATCGATCTGTGTCTCAAGCTGTTCCCATGGGCCGACTTTCGCTCGACCAAAGCAGCGGTCAAGGCGCACACCGTGATCGACTTGCGTGGGGCCATACCTGTGATGCTTACCATCACCACAGGAAAAGTTCACGACGTCAAAGCGCTCGACACTTTGCGACTGCCCCCGGGCTCCATAGTGGTGCTGGACCAGGGCTACGTGGACTTTGCCCGTTTGTATGCCTTGGTTCAGCGCCAGTGCAGTTTCGTTGTCAGGGGAAAAGACAATTTGAAATTCACGACCATGGACTGCCATCCCTTCGACCCCAGCACAGGAATACGCGCCGATCAGACGATCCAATTGCTGACCCACAAGTCCAAGAAGGCCTACCCTGCACCACTGAGAAGGGTCGAGTTCTTCGACGAGAAAACGCAACTCGATCTGGTGTTCTTGAGCAATCGGTTGGACCTGTCCGCAATGACCATTGCAGCCATTTACAAGCAGCGCTGGCAGATCGAATTGTTCTTCAAATGGCTCAAGCAAAACTTGATGGTCAAGCACTTCTTTGGCAACTCGCTCAACGCGGTGAAGTCTCAAATCTGGATTGCCGTTTGCGTCTACCTGATCGCTTTGATCGCTCACAAAGAACTCGGCATGGGCATTTCGCTGCGCAACTTTCTGCATCTCGTGGAGGTCAATATGTTTGAGAAAATCACGCTCAAGCAGATGGTCTCCAACGCCATCCACAACGAAGAGGTCGAGGTACTTCAGTTGCAAGACGAATTGTTCTGAAATCAGCATCAAAATTTACCGGACACTAGTGATGCAAATAAATAAACAATGGTTGTTGTTAGCCACCTTAGCAATCTTTAACTTCACGGGCTGCAGTGGTGATGGCGCATCAGCACCAGCAACAAAAGTAGCATATCTAAATCAGGCTTGGTCAGAGCAGGATCGCGCAGATTACTATTGGACCTCGCAAGGTTCGGCATTGATTTCGTATGACATCTATCTAGCACTTCAACAGGCTGGTTCTGCAGATCTCTTTAGTAGTGCTGCTCACTCCGACCGAATGGGGCTTTTACTTGATGGTTCTGATTCAAAAAATAACCCAGATAATCTTCCTATTGGAGTGACTAAAACAGTTGTTTCCGCAGGGCAGTTTGCTGGTACCTATATGGGTTTGACGTGTGCGGCCT
>CAISOV010000070.1 GCA_903887175.1 uncultured Micrococcales bacterium | reverse complement strand
CAGATGAAGACGGTCACGCCGAAACCATGGCAGCTCAAAACCGCGCATCGGCAAACCCAGCGGCTAAACCAACTAATGCCCAGGCCAACAAATCAAATAATCGCAAAGGCAGTTCGTTCTTTAAGAACTAGAGCACCGAAACGTTTGTGGCACGCCAGCGCGAATGAATCGGTTCAAGCCGAATCGTTACCGCACGGGTTCGAGCTCTCGAGCTTAGAAGCACAACCGACTCGATAATGCCCAGCGCCGGCGACTCGGTGTGAACTCGAGTGACAGAGAACTTTGGCACAAGTTTCGGCACACCAGCCGCTGCATCGGCTCTGGCCTTAATGACTTGCCGCGCACGTAATTTTTCATAAACCTGGTCTGACACAATGGCGGCAAGATGATCAACCGGTCGGGCGCCTGAAATCACCTCGACAATCAAGGTTGCAATTGAGGGCAAAATTTCGGCTGGGTCTGGCAGGCGATCTAAATCTTCTTGGGTGATGATTTGCGGTGAATCGTCAAAAAAATTCGAGCGGGCTCTTGCGTTTGAATTTTGCGCAGCGATTATGGCTTTTGCTGTTCTTTTGCTTGCGTTCATGGCTGCGCCTTTCTGTGGTCCCCGTCAGCGTTGAAAGCAAAACTATTGCTTTTGTCTGAGATTTAGCTCAGAAAACCAAAAATTGTGTATAACTTTGAAAATTGTGCTCATTTGACTTTGCCAGTAACCAGCCTGTGCATAACTTTTTTCACGGATGCCAGCTCGGCCCTAAGTTTTTGCCAAGGCAACAACTAACTCAGGAGGGCATAAGTGAGCCGCATCGAACCAGTGAAACCCGCGACAAAGTTTCGCAAGCCGTTTCGCACAAAGAGAAACTCGAGCATCGCGGCCGTAGTGATAGTTGTGATCAGCGTGCTTGCCATAAACATTGCGATCAAACAGCTCAGCGGCGCCCACGATTATCTTGTGGCTGCAGCCGCAGCGACCGAAGGCACCCCGCTTAACCGATTGCCGACCAAAACGGTTTCACTCAACCTGGGTGAAGCTGGTGGTGATTACCTAGCGGCCGGCGCGAAGCTAGATGGGCTCGAGTTGAGCCAACCATTGGCTGTCGGCGATCTTTTGATGAGGCGCGATCTTGAGGCGACAGACCCGAATCAGCAAATGGCGCACCTGGCGATTACTGCCAAAAATGCTCTGCCCATCAAACTAGAATCGGGCACCAGAGTTGATCTTTGGGCGGCTATCAACGATGGCGGTGGGCAGTTTGGCGAGCCTGAGGTGATTGCCCAAAACGTGCAGGTTTTTGCAACTTCGGGTGGCGCAGGGCTTTTCGGTGACGGCGCGAACAAAATCGAGATTGCAGTGCATCAAGACCTCGTAAAGCCGATTCTGGCCGCAGTTTTGCACGCCGACGCTATTTCGGTGGTTGCTATCGATGGGGTTGGCTAGCTGTGCTTCGGCTGTTCGAGGGGCGCGAGCCCGACACGGTTAAGCTAGACAATCTTGCCCCTTGGGTTCATGCTGATGAGGCATCGCAAATCGAGGCAGCAGCTGCTATTCCACTTTCTTCGCCACTCGAAAAACCCGAAAAGCCTGCGCGAGTCGTAGCGTTTTGCTCAGCCATCGGGTCAGTGGGCAAAACAACCATGGCCATAAACGTGGCTTTTGAGTTGGCAACCGCTGGGCACAAAGTTGCCGTTCTAGATTTTGACATCTGTGCGCCCAGTTTGTTGACTTCGCTGAACCAAGAGGCAATCACGGCAGGGCTTTCTGGGGCGCATCGGCTGGTGGGGCAAGGCAGATTTTTTGCGTCAGACCTGAACCGTTTCATGATGGTTTTGAACTTTGACGGCGTTCGAGTTTCAGTTTTGCCCGGCCTAGGTGTGCCGTTTGAGTTGGGTGCTTCGGCTGGCGATCTTGCCCCGACCGTTCGTCGAATAATTGAGACCAGTGATGCTGACTATGTGGTTCTTGACTTGCCAAATATTTCAAGCGCACCTGAAGTGGCAGCGGCCGCTTTGAGCATGGCCGACCTTAGTTTTTCAATATGCACGGCTGACCCAATCGGGGTTCAGCGGCAACTGTGGCTGCAAAATCAGCTGAAGCATTTAGGTTTGCCGAACGAACCGCAGCTGATTGTTAATCGAGTGCGCGACTCAGTCTTAGGTGCAAACGCCAAGCGCCAACTGGCTGACACTTTTGAACGGATTTCAAAAACTGAGGTCGTTGCATTTGTGCCTGATGATCCGCCAGTTTTTGATATTGCTTTGCGCGAAGGTTTGCCGTTGCGGCTAGCAAAAAAGGCTTCACCTGCTCGTCATGCCATTTCTATGTTTGTGCGCCAGGGCATTCTCGGCCAACGAAGCCAACTAGATTGGCGAGTTGCCCGCAACGGTTAACTAAACTCTTTGTGTGTCAACAATCAGCGAGATTATCAAGAGCCACGGGCGTGCCAGCCAAGCCGACCTTGAGTGGCTCAACCTCTTGATTGGCGACTGGCAGTTGGTCGCCGACCTAGTATTTGCTGATCTTGTGTTGTGGGTGCCAACCGCTGAAGGTGAATTCGTGGCGGTGGCACACGCTCGCCCCTCAAGCGCTGCGACAGTGTTTTATCGCGATATCACCGGTGAAGTTATTCGCAAGCAATGGTCAGCGTCGGTTCGCGAGGCTTTTGCTACCGGCAAAATTGTGGCCCGCGGTTCAGCCGAAAACTATCACAGCACTCTGACCACTTTTAGCTCGATACCGGTGCGTCGACGACTTTCAAAGAGCAATGATCAGGTGACCGAGCAACCCATTGCCGTGATCACAAGGCACACTAACTTGGCTGAAGCAAAAGTGCCAAACAAATTGCAGCTGAACTATTTGCGTTGCGGCACAGACCTGCTTCAAATGGTTGCCGACGGTGCCTACCCCGAATTCGGCAACCCAACCGGCCCTAAACGTGGCGCGCCAAGAGCCAACGACGGCCTGCTAAGGCTCGACGTTAACGGCGTGGTGACATTTGCTAGCCCTAACGGGCTTTCGGCTTTCAACAGATTTGGCGCAACCGGCGAACTTGAAGGCAAGTCACTGATTGAGGCCACGACGCCGGTGCTGAAGAGCAAACTAAAAACCGATCAGAGCCTGCCAGTTTTGCTTGGTGGCCAGGCTGCTTGGCGCGCTGACCTTGATTCACGAAACCTATCGCTGACGGTTCGGGCGATTCCTCTCAAAGCTGGTGGCGAGCGCATCGGGGCGATTGTGCTTTGTCGTGATGTTACCGAGTTGCGCACCCAAGAGCGCGAGTTGATTACTAAAGATGCCACGATTCGCGAGATTCACCACCGCGTCAAAAACAACCTGCAAACCGTTGCCAGCTTGCTAAGAATTCAGTCACGTCGCACTGATTCTGAAGAGACCAAGTCGGCTCTGGCACAGGCCATGCGTCGCGTTTCTGCCATTGCTGTGGTGCACGACACTTTGGCAACTGGCCTCACCCAAGAGGTAAATTTTGACGAGGTATTTGACCGCATTCTGATGATGGTTACAGAGTTGGCTTCGGCGCACGGCAATAACGTGAAAACAATAATCGACGGCAAGTTTGGAATGCTTCAGGCTGAGCAATCAACACCGCTGGCAATGTCGCTGACCGAGCTGGTGACAAACGCAATCGAACACGGTTTAGCCGGGCGCAACGGGGTAGTGGCCATCAGTGCAGAACGTCGTCAGAAGAAACTTGAAATATCCGTTTCAAATAATGGCGAGGCAATAAAACCTGGGGCAATCGGCACCGGTCTGGGCACACAAATAGTGCGAACTTTGATCGAAGGTGAACTGCGGGGCAGCATTCACTGGTCATCGCCAGCAGAAGGTGGCGCCAGGGTTGCTATTACGATTCCGCTCTAGCAAAAAGTTTTAGAAAACTTAGCTGGCGCGACGTGCGCGAGCATATTTGCGCTTGAGCGACTTGCGCTCATCTTCGCTCAAACCGCCCCAAACACCAGTGTCTTGGTTCTCTTTGATGGCATATTCGAGGCAGTGGTTAGTTACGCCACATTCGCGGCAAACCGATTTAGCTTGCTCAATTTGTTCAACAGCAGGACCAGTGTTGCCAACCGGAAAGAAGAGTTCAGGGTCTTCGGTTAGGCAGCGGGCTTTGTTTAGCCAGTCCATGTCCATATAGCTGTATTCCTTTGTATTGAGGGGCGGCAGCGGCTGTGCTGCATGGCAAACAGAGAATCAAACTAAGTGATTTTGCTCTACGCTAGAAACGCACACGAGCCATCTGGTTACCTTCAAATATTTTCACAAGTTGGCCCATTTGTCTAGACCCAAAATGAGAGAAAATGACTGACGCTAAAAGACCCCTCGCCTTGACCATTGCTGTTGTTTTGGTTTGGTTTGAGGCTGCAGCCAGCCTCATCTATGGCAGCTTGCAGCTTTTGAACCTGGTTTATCAAGGCGCCCGCGATGTTGGTGGCACGCTTTCGGTGATCTTCTTTTTCTTTTTAGTTGCTGCTTGGCTCTTTTTTAGTGCAGTCAAACTGCTAGCAGGTCAGCGTTGGGCTCGAAACGCGATTTTGTTTTGGCAGTTCATGCAAATCGCAGTCGCATCAGCCACTTTTGATCCGCATTTTGGCAACGTAACGGTGGGAATCATCGGCATGAGCCCAGCGATCGCAATTATCGTGTTGCTGTTCACACGCAAAGTTATGAAACTTACAACCGACGCCCCATCGGCGCCTGAAGCCTAGGTTAAATACCTAGCTGTTTGCGCAGCATCGTCACGTGACCGGTTGCTTTCACGTTGTACAAAGCCAGGGTGATTGTTCCGCTTTCGTCAACCACAAAAGTTGAACGCAGCACGCCTTCATATTCGCGACCATACATCGACTTGGTTCCAAAAGCACCGAACGATTTGTGAACCGTGAGCTCAGGGTCGCTCAACAGGTCAAAGTTCAAAGCCTGGTCGGTGTGAAACTTGAGTAGTTTTTTGGTGGCGTCTGGTGAGATGCCAACAACGGAGTATCCGGCTTCTTTGAGCGGGTTGAGGTTGTCGTTAAAGTCGCAAGCCTCTTTAGTGCAACCGGGGGTTGACGCGGCTGGATAAAAATAAATGATGACTTTTTTGCCAAGGTAACTGCTCAGCGACACTTTGGTGTCGGCGTGGTTCAAAAGTTCAAAAGCGGGAGCCTTTTGGCCGGCTTCAAGCTTCGCAAGTTCGGTCATTTTTTGCCTCTCATTTGATTCTCTATTGTGAGTCTAAAGCCAAAAGGTGGTAAAGTTTTCTCTCGTTGCGATAAATTCGCGGCACGCGCCTCTAGCTCAATCGGCAGAGCAACTGACTCTTAATCAGTGGGTTCCGGGTTCAAGTCCCGGGGGGCGCACAATATAAAAAAAGACGCCGACAGGCGTCTTTTTTATTGTGCGCCTATTGTCGGGTTGCGCGCCGCCAGGGGCAAAATTCTGCCGACAGGCGTCTTTTTTATTGTGCGCCTAACAGACTTTTCCGTCGCTGTTGGCGTCGCGATACCATCCGTATTCAACATCGGTGCCCTGATAATAGGGCCCGTAACCCGCCGCGTTGGCTGCTTTGCAGGTATCGAAGCGTGGGTCTGTGCCGCCCGACGAGTTTGTGCCTGAGTTTGTGGTTGAAGTTTTCTTTTTGAACAGCGAGAACTTAGGCAGCGCACCTATGAATCTTGCGTAGGCCCCACGCCAGTTCGTGGCGATTAGCGTTTGGGCTGTTTTGAGTTTGATCAGGCCACGGCAGACCAGGCTGTGCAGAGCGTTTTCAACTTTGTCTTTTACGCGGGCACCGATTGATGAGTTGTAATACTCGGGCCAAAGGTTTTTAGGGTCAGAGGGCGCGCCACCGAGTTCTAGTGAAATGAGGTGGTCTTCTTCGTAATCTGACGTTTTCATGTCGCCGTTTACGTTGTATCCGCTGTGAAGTTGTTGAATTTTTAATGCGGTTGTGTAAGAAGATGATGGGCGAATTTTGGCGGTGAACCCCGTCACGCAAATTGTTTGATGGATGTTGTTTTGAGTGACGCTGCGATTAATGGCCCCTGGGGTTAGTCGCGAGTTGGGCGACATGTTGGTTGATGTCGCGGCAGGGCTGGCGTGCAGAGTGTTTGCAATCAGAAAAACTAAAGCTAGAAGAACTTTCACGTTTAGCTACCCCCTTATTTGAATAATCTATCAGCGGCCGCCGAGCGATGCCCAGACGCTAACTATGTCGCCGACCTCGATGCCGTTTGGTCGCCAGACAACCGCCTTGAGAGGCAGGTGAAAAACACCGTTGTGTGGAATCAGCGACGTTGTGAAATCAACCCCACCAACGCGAGCTTTCACTGGCACAACACCCCAACCGTAGCTAAGGGTTCTTGCGAGCTTTTTGACCTCTTCACTGATCTGAAGCGGCATCGGCACAAAATAGAATGGCGCAGGCCCTCGCCACTCAATGACGGCGCCTTCAAACTCAAACTCGAATTCCACAGGCTCAGATTATTGCAGTTTTTTACACGGCGAAGCCTGTTCGAAACTTTCTTGAAACAGCTAGGGGTTAGCCTGTAGTTAGGCAGAGCATCTAGCGAGGAGCAAGTGATGAGTATTCAACTGTTAGTTATCGGTTTGGCAGGGTCTGGCAAATCGACTGTGGGCAAGGCTGTCGCTGCGCGTCTTGGCGTGCGCTTTGTTGACGGCGACTCACTTCACCCGGCTGCGAACCTTGCAAAGATGGCTAAGGGCACTCCGCTAAGCGATGATGACCGCGACCCTTGGGTAGCGAACATTATTGCTGAGTTGAACAAGGGAGATGTGGTGATTGCGGCATCACTTTTGAAGCGAAGCTATCGTGAGCTTATTAATAAATCGGTGAAGCAGGTTGTATTTGCTCAACTTGATGCTCCGAAGTCTGTGCTTGAAGAACGTTTGGCTCAGCAAGGCGAAGCGATTCGCAAAGACTTGCTGGTTGCTCAGCTGGCAACGGCTGACCCTTTGGCAAAGCATGAGCCAGGCAAAATCTATAAGTCAGATAAGCCGGTCGATGATTTGGTGCGCCGAATCATTCTTGACATCAAAATGGGCGATTAATAGCTCATTCTTGAGAGTCGCCTGCAAGTTATCTGTGAGCGGTCTGTGAAAACTGAACTTTCGCTTGGTGTGTGTCTTGCAGCGAAATAGCTTATTTCTAGAGGTAGATTTACCTCGTCTAGCGAAAACCCCTCGCTAGTAGGAAAGGACAAGATTTTTATGAACAAGATCGTTTCGAACGTAATCTCAAAGCTAAACGCTGACCGCGGCGCTTCAGCAATCGAGTATGCACTTCTAATCAGCTTGATCGCTGTAGCAGTTATTCTCGGAGCAGTTGCACTAGGCGCAGCAATCAACGGCTCATTCAACACCGTTGCAAGCAGCCTCTAATTAAACTTGGGTCTCGCCTGGCGAGACCGGTGAGCCAGCTATGAAAAAGTTGCTCAACCGCAAGGTTAATAAAGACTCTGAAAAAGGCGCAGCAGCACTGGAATTCGCGATTATCGTGCCAGTGCTGCTGCTTCTCGTTCTTGGGCTAATGGACATCGGCCGTCTGTTGCT
>CAISOV010000069.1 GCA_903887175.1 uncultured Micrococcales bacterium | reverse complement strand
CTCTAACCCGCTCAGGCGAAGGCTGATTGTGAAAGTTTGTGGCCCGGCAGGGCTCAGCGTCACCCAACTGGCCAGACGCCCGATTTCGTCGCAGGTGCCCTCGATGAGCAACCCGTTAGGCGCGAGCCTGTCGCACATCAGAGCCCAGGCGCCGGCGACTTCATCTTCTTTGTATTGCCTCAACACGTTGAATGCACGAATCAGGTGCACTTTTTGCTCGGCAGCAAAAGGTGGGTTTGGCAACGGAACCTCAAAGCCACCTAGTGCAAAGTGCAGTTGGTCTGTGGCAACAGCTAACCCGCGCGCAACTCGCTCACGTTCGATTTCGACGCCAACCATCTGGGCGGCTGGGTTCACCGCGCGGGCACGAGCGCTCAGCTCAATGGCGGTGATCGGGCTTGCCCCATAGCCCAGGTCAACCAAAATCGGGGCAGGCTCGGTGCGCAGCACAGGCTGAGCAACCACAAAGCGGTCGATGCGCCGCAAGCGGTTTGGGTTGGTTGTTCCGCGGGTAACGGTGCCCACAGGTTTTTTCACTGCCACTCCAATAAACTAGCAAGCATGACTGAATACACTCTCGTTTTGTTGCGCCACGGCAACAGTGTTTGGAACCAAGAAAACCTGTTCACCGGCTGGGTTGATGTTGATTTGAGCGACCAGGGTCGTGCTGAGGCAAAGCGTGCCGGCGAGCTTCTTGCCGCATCGGGCATCAAACCGACTCTGCTTTACACCTCGCGTCTAAAGCGTGCCATCAACACCGCGCACATTGCGTTGAACGCTGCCGAGCGCAGCTGGATCGACGTGAAGCGCGACTGGCGTCTAAACGAGCGTCACTATGGCGCCCTTCAGGGCAAAGACAAAGCTCAGACTTTGGCTGAATATGGTGCCGAAATGTTCCAAACCTGGCGCCGCAGCTTTGACGTGCCGCCACCGCCGATTGCCGACGACAACGAATTTTCGCAGGCTCACGATGAGCGTTATGCCAACTTGGGCGCAAACATTCCTAAGACTGAATGCCTCAAAGATGTGCTCGTGCGCATGTTGCCGCTTTGGAACGACGAGATCAAGGTTGACCTCACCGCCGGCAAGACTGTTTTGGTTACAGCTCATGGCAACTCGCTTCGCGCTCTGGTTAAGCACCTCGATGCTTTGTCAGACGACGAAATCGCCGAGCTAAACATTCCGACCGGCATTCCGTTGGTTTATCGCCTGAACTCTAACTTTGAGCCGATTGTCAAGGGTGGCGAATACCTCGACCCTGAGGCTGCTGCTGCTGGCGCGGCTGCGGTTGCAGCTCAGGGCAAAAAATAAGTTGCTTTGTTGGCCTAGCCAATTAACGAAAGAAGCCCCTGCCGTTTGGCCGGGGCTTCTTTTATCTAAGCGCTTAGTCTAGGTCGTGCCAGGTGCCGGTGGTTAAGTAGCTAACCTTGGTTGAAATGTCGACCACGTGGTCTGCGAAACGTTCAAAGTAACGGCTGGCTAGAGTGACGTCAACCGTGAATACTGCGTTTTCTTTCCACTCGTCTGCAAGCACCACGTCAAACACGCTGCGGTGCAGCTCGTCAACGCGAGCATCTTCGGCTTGAATCGTGCGGGCTAGGTCAACGTCGGTGTTCTTAAGCAGAACGCTCACTCGGCGAACCAAGTCGATGTCGAGCTTGGCCATCTCTTCAAATGTTGGGCGAAGCGAAGCAGGCACCGCTGAACCCGGAAAACGGTAGCGGGCGATGGCAGCAATGTGGCCAGCTAGGGCGCCCATGCGCTCTAGCGAAGCGCTCATGCGCAGTGCTGAAACTAAAATACGCAAGTCGCGAGCCACTGGCGACTGGCGAGCCAAAATGCGAATCACAAGTTCGTCTAGGGTTAGTGCGCGGCTTTCGTTCGCCTCGGCCAGTGCGATTGCTTCATCTGCCAATGCCACATCGCTTTTCAAAAAAGCCTCCGAGGCTTTCTCCATAATGTGAGTCACAGATTCAGAAATCTCAATGAGTCGAGTTTGAACATCGGTAAGTTCGGTTTGAAAAACTTCGCGCATTTTTTTAATCCTTCGTTAGGTCTCACTTCAGCTTGGTGCTCTTTAGTGAACAAATACAAAATACTGCGTTAAATGCCGTCTAATTGGGCATTTCGAGCGATTGGTCCTGTTTGGTGTCGTGGAACAATCACCTAGTGTTAATCATGTGAACACATCTATCACTACTGATTTCGGTCACATCGCGATGATTGCCATTTTTGTGGTCATCGCCACGGTGATCGCAACTTGGTATTTGATCGGGTTCATCAAACGAAAGCAACCGAGTCAAAGAATGCCAATCGCAACGCAGGCGCAGTCGATTCCCGACGGAGCAGCCGAAGTTCTAGACGTGCTCGCAACAGCCGGCATGGTTCTAGATGGCAGCAACACCGTTTTGCGAGCAACCTCGGGCGCCCAGGCCTATGGTTTGGTGCAGAACCGACTTTTGATTCATAGCGAATTAGTCGACTTGGTTGACCGGGCCCGAGAGTCAGGCAATCCCGAACACATCGACACCGAACTCACCACTGGTTTGCGCGGCGAGGTTGTGTTTGTGCATGCCCGAGCTGCCCGCCTTGGCGAACGCTACGTAATGCTCTTAGTTGACGATCGAACTGAGTCGCGTCGACTTGAAGAAACACGACGAGATTTCGTTGCTAATATTTCGCACGAGTTGAAGACCCCAATCGGTGCGGTCAGTTTGCTTTCTGAAGCGCTTCAAGATGCTGTCGATGACCCCGTAATGGTCAAAAAGTTTGCTGCAAACCTTCAACGTGAATCTTCTAGACTCGCGAGTTTGGTTCAAGACATCATTCAGCTTTCGCGTTTGCAGTCTGCTGAAAGCGTAGCCAAGGCTAATCAGATAGATTTGAGCGCCGTGGTAGCTGAAGCGGTTGAACGAAATCATTTCTTAGCTGAGACCAAGCGCATTCGCATGAAAGTTGATGCCCCGCGTGGTCAGATGATTTATGGCGACCACGAAATGCTTTCGACGGCGCTAAAAAACTTGATTGAGAACGCGATTCTTTACAGCGAAGAAGGCAGTCAAGTTGGTGTTGGCCTCAGAACCATTGATGGAATTGCCGAAATTTCAGTTGCCGACAACGGCGTAGGCATTCCGTTAGATGAACAGCCTCGCATTTTTGAGCGTTTTTATCGGGTCGACGCGTCGCGCAGCCGACAAACCGGCGGCACAGGTTTGGGTTTGAGCATCGTTAAACACGTTGCCATGAATCACCGCGGCGAGGTTCGCCTGTTTTCGCAACCTGGGCTCGGATCAACTTTTACACTGCGATTGCCGGTCGCCGACAACACCGTCGATGACCTAACCGAACAGAAAGAACAGGGCGAATGACACGAGTACTCGTTGTTGAAGATGAAGCTTCGCTTCGCGAACCTCTGGTTTACCTGCTTCAAAAAGAAGGCTACGACGTTATCGAGGCTGATGACGGTAATAAGGCGGTGGCTGCTTTTCAAGAGCACGGTGCGAACATTATTTTGCTCGACCTCATGCTGCCCGGTCTAAGCGGCAACGAGGTTTGCCGTGTGATTCGTCAGACCTCTAACGTGCCAATCATCATGCTCACAGCCAAAGATGATGAGATTGACAAGGTTGTCGGCCTCGAAATGGGCGCTGATGACTATGTAACGAAGCCATATATGAAACGTGAGTTGCTTGCACGCATGAAGGCAGTGCTTCGACGCCAGGTTGAGCCACAATTGAGCGCCGAAGTCTCAAACGGCGGCGTGATTGAAGCGGGCTCAGTTCGCATGGATATCGAACGCCACCAGGTCTTTGTTCATGGTGAGAAAGTTTCGATGCCGCTAAAAGAATTTGAGTTGCTCGAGCTGTTGCTTGAGAACGTCAATCGAGTGCTAACCCGCGGCCAGATCATTGACCGGGTTTGGGGTTCAAACTATTTCGGTGACACAAAGACTCTTGATGTGCACATCAAGCGCATCCGTTCAAAAATCGAAGACGACCCGGCCCGCCCTGTGCACCTGATGACGGTGCGCGGCCTGGGTTACAAATTCGAAGTTTAGGTTTGGCCTAAGAGCAAAAAAGAGTCACGGTGCTATTGCACTGGGACTCTTTTTAGTCTTAAAGAAATTAGTTTTGGCCGAGATAAGGCATTAGGTCAGCGTAGGTAGGAATGGTTCCGTCAAGAACCTGAACTGCCATTTGTGACGTTGCTGATTCATCAAGCATCACTTCAACGTTGGTGCCAACCGCAGGCAAAGT
>CAISOV010000068.1 GCA_903887175.1 uncultured Micrococcales bacterium | reverse complement strand
CGCGAGCTGTTCAAGTCGTCAAAGGTTGGCACTATCGCTGGTTCAATTGTGCGCACCGGAAGCATCCGTCGTAACAGCTCGGCACGTGTTATTCGTGACGGCAAAGTCATTATCGAGAACGTCAAAATTGACTCTCTCAAGCGCTTCAAAGACGATGCTACCGAAGTCAAAACAGACTACGAGTGTGGTATCGGTCTTGGTGGGTTCAACGATCTCGAGCTCGAAGATATCATCGAGACCTACGAGATGCGCGAAAAGCCGCGCGTCTAATAGGGGCAGAACATGGTTGATCACGCAAGAGCGCGCAAGCTCGCAGAACGCATCAAGGTTTTGGTTGCCGAAGCCCTAGAACACACGGTCAAAGACTCTGAACTAGGTTTCGTCACCATCACCGATGTGCGTGTTACTCCTGACCTTCAGCACGCAACGGTTTTTTATACCGTTTGGGGCTCAGCAGAAGACAAGACTCGTTCGTCAGAAATCATCGAAAAGAACCGTGGCCGCATTCGTGGCAGTGTTGGGCATAACCTTTCGATTCGTCTGACGCCGACGCTTGAATTCATCATGGATGAAGTGCCTGAAACTGCCGCAGCATTGAATGAGTTGTTGGCCGAAGCTAAAGCGCGTGACGCCGAGGTTGCCAAATTGGCCGAAAGCGCACAGTGGGCTGGTGAAGCTAACCCTTATAAGGAGCCTCGCGTGGCCGGCCAAGATGAAGATGACGTCGAGGCTTAGTTGGCCGTGGCTTCTGGCTTAGTGCTGGTTGATAAACCGGCGGGCATGACCAGCCACGATGTGGTTGCTCGAGTGCGCCGCTTGGCTGGCACTAAAAAAGTTGGCCACGCTGGCACGCTTGACCCGATGGCAACTGGGCTCTTGGTTTTAGGTATCAATTCGGCAACTAAACTGCTCACTTTTGTGGTTGGCGAAGACAAAACCTACATCGCTACGATTCGCTTGGGTGCGGCAACAATCACCGACGACGCAGAGGGCGATTTTATTGTTTCTGATTCATCGTCTGCAGCCCTGGTTGCTCAGCGTTTAGCTGAGCTTGTAGGGGCCGATGGTCGAGTTTTGCCCCAGCCAATCAAATCGAAGGTTGAATTGCTGACCGGCAAGATTTTGCAGGTGCCGAGTTCAGTTAGTGCAATCAAAGTTGATGGCGAGCGGGCGTATGCGCTGGTGCGCGGGGGAGGCGCTGTCACGCTCAAAGCCCGCCCGGTTACTGTTAGCCGTTTTGAAGTTCTTGGTGAGCCTCGGGTAGTTTCGATTGTCGCTGAAAGCGCAGCTGATCAATCCACTTTCATTGACCTCGACGTGATTGTTGATTGTTCTTCGGGCACTTACATCAGAGCTTTGGCTCGCGATCTTGGTGAGTCGCTTGGCGTCGGGGGTCATTTGACGGCTTTGCGCCGCACTCGCATCGGTGGTTATGACTTGACTATGGCGCAGGCTTTGCCTGAGCGCGACCAAGTAGCGGCTTTGGTTAGCGGGCCTTCGGCTCTGCCGATGGGAGGGCTAAAGCTCGAGTCACTAGCGTCGGCCGCGCAAAAACGGTTCAAGACACGCCAACTGTCGGCAGCCGAGGTTGTTGATGTTCGCCATGGCAAGCGCATAGCTGCGCTTGATTCAGCGGCATCTGATCTTGCTGCTCTTGGCCCTGAGGGCGAACTTGTTGCGATTCTTACGCACGCTAATGAATCTGAACTCAAATCTTTGGTGGTTTTTGCTGATGCCTGATGTCTTGTATTTCGTGTTTTCAACTTTTGCTGCTGCTGCCGCGTTGCTGACCGCGGGTTTTGGCGTTGCTCGAGCTTTGCCTAACTTAGTTGGGCTTGCTGCTGTGGTTTTGGTCGAGCTGGGGCTATTAACTCAGTTGGTCACATCGATTGTTTTGGCGACGGGCACTGTTTCTGCGAGGGCTAACCTGCCTGAGTTTTTTGTCTATTTAGTGGTAGCACTGCTGGTGCCTTTGTTAGCGATCTTTTGGGCATTGGCAGAGCGCGTTTTTTGGTCGAATTACGTTTTGGCCGTTGGTGCTTTTACGGTTTTTGTGATGCTGACCCGAATGCACTTTTTGTGGCCCGCTAACTAATTTCGTTTACTAGTAATTCACTTTGCGTTCACCTTGCAACAAGCTTCAGGTCAAGCGATTTCGCAACACTTGAGCCATGAGTGATATTCAAGACGTGACCGCAGAGGTTCCTGCGCGTCGACAGTTGCGAACCAAACCTTTTTCTTTGGCAGACCGTCTGTTTTATGGCATCACCAAGAGCGCTTCGAGCATCTCAGTGATCTTGGTTGTAGCGATTTTGCTGTTTTTGCTTTCTCAGTCTTTTTCTACTTTTCAGACCCAGGGTTTTGACTTCATCACAGGCAGCCAGTGGAACAACGCTAAGGGCCACGAAGTTTTTCAGATCGGCCCGATGCTTTGGGGTTCGGTTCTCATCTCGATTTTGGGCATTATTGGCGGAGTGCCGATGGCAATCGCCGCTGCGTACTTCATTGAGTTCATGGCCCCTAAATCGGTTGCCAAGGTCGCAACTGTTTTGGTTGACCTGCTAGCAGCCATGCCTTCAATCGTGATTGGCCTTTGGGGGCTTTACGTTTTGACTCCGGTGGTTGCGCACTGGGGTTCGCTGCTTTATGGCTTGCACCACGTTGGCATCGGCCCAGTTAGTTTTGACATTCCTCTTTTTGCAATGTCTGATGGCAGTGATCCGAGCACTTTCGGCGGTTCGCCTTTTATTGCCGGATGGATCGTTGCAGTAATGATTGTTCCGATTATTACTTCTGTTACTCGTGAAATCTTTAGCCAGATGGACCGCGACCTTATCAACTCTGCTTTGGCTTTGGGCGGCAGTCGTTCGTCGGTTTTTATGCGCGTGATTTTGCCTACCGCTAGCGGAGGCGTGACCGGTGGAGTGTTGTTGGGCTTGGGTCGCGCACTTGGCGAAACGGTCGCGATTTTCTATGTCTTGAACTTGGTTTCAGACATCAACTGGTTCAACATTTTGCAGAGCAAAGGTGGCTCTGTTGCTTCGCTGGTTTTGCAAAAGTTTGGTGAGGGCACGCCTAACGAGATTAAGGCCTTGATGGCTGCTGGTTTGGTGCTGTTTGTTTTGACTTTGTTGGTTAACTGGCTCGCTGCAGTTATTGTCAACCGTGCTCAGCCTTGGAGAAAACTATGAGTGAACTAGATCTCACCGCGCTGCCTAGGCCTGTCAAGCAGCCTTGGCAGGTTCGCAACCCAAGAAACACCTGGTTGGTTGCGGCAGCATCAGTGTTGCCAATGCTGCTTTCAGTTTTGATAACAGTGGTTGCCAACATCGATGCAACCTTGGCTACAATCTTGGTGTTCTTGCCGTTGCAGATTATCGCTTCGGTTGGTGTCGGCCAGTACATTTTTGGCAAAAAAGGCCGCGGCGATGCCATTCTTGTGATTTTCACGATCTTCTTCAGCACCCTAGTTGGCGTGCTTTTGGTCTCAGTAATGTTCTCGGTAGTTGTTGATGGTTTGCGTGCTATGAGCCCGCAGTTCTTTGGCCAGAACAACCACTACATTTCTTCGACCACTTCGCTTGAATACGGTGGTGTTGGTCACGCTATTTTGGGAACCTTGTTGATTGTTGGCCTGACAACTCTTTTCACTATTCCTTTGGGCATTTTGATTGCTATTTATTTGACTGAAACTAGGGGTCGAATGCGTTCGACGGTTCGCACCTTGGTTCAGGCCATTTCAGGTTTGCCTTCGGTAGTTTCTGGTTTGTTCATCTATGCCTTCTTGATTGCTCCTTCATTTAGCTCGCACGGTTTAACTCAGCAAGCTGGTTGGGTGGGTTCGGTTGCCTTGTTCCCGCTCATGTTGCCTACGGTGGCTCGAATCGCCGAAGAAGCTTTGCGATTGGTGCCTCAAGAACTGCGAAACGGTGCTTATGCTCTCGGCGCGCCCGCATTCAAGGCCTTTTGGCAAGTAACTTTGCCGGCCGCCAAGTCAGGTTTGATTACGGCAGCGCTTTTGGGTGTGGCGCGCATCATCGGTGAAACTGCACCGCTGATTTTGACCACTGCGCCTTCAAACGACACCAACCTCAACCCGTTTGTTGGTCAGATCGCAACGCTGCCAACCTATCTTTATGGTTACATCAACCAGGTTCAGGCCACCAGCCAGCAGCGAGCCTGGGGTGCCGCTTTGGTGATTTTGATTTTGGTTTTCGTTTTGTTCACCCTAGCCCGCGTTTTGGGTTCAGCTAAGTCGACTAAAGCAAAGAAGAGAAAGTAAAGCCGATGGAAAATATCGCAACTAGTGCATCGCACCTGCGTTCAGAAGATGTGAACGTTTGGTTCGGCGAGCGTCACGTTCTAAAAAACGTTTCGTTGAATTTTCCGAGCAACCAGGTGACCGCGCTGATCGGTCCGTCGGGTTGTGGCAAGTCGACATTCTTGCGCACTCTGAACCGCATGCACGAACTTATTCCTAGCGCAGGCTTCGCCGGCAAGGTTTTGCTAGACGGCCATGACATTTATGACCACGACGTTGACCCAGTTGATGTTCGCCTAAATATTGGAATGGTTTTTCAAAAGCCGAACCCGTTCCCAACGATGTCGATTCGCGAGAACGTGCTGTCTGGTCTAAAGCTAACTGGTCGACGTGGCTACAACGCCTCTGAACTCGTCGAAACTTCGCTTCGCCGCGCTTCAATCTGGAACGAGGTGAAAGACCGTTTGAATGATCCAGCACTTTCGCTCTCTGGTGGTCAGCAGCAGCGTCTTTGCATTGCGCGCTCACTTGCGATGGACCCAGAGGTTTTGTTGATGGATGAACCATGTTCAGCCCTTGACCCAGGTTCAACCCGACGCATCGAAGAGACCATCACAGAACTTTCAGACTCGATGACAATCGTCATTGTGACTCACAACATGCAGCAGGCTCAGCGTGTTTCGCACCAGACCGCGTTTTTCTTGGCTGAAGAAGGCAACCCTGGTCGCGTGGTTGAGTTCGGCAAAACCGATGACGTTTTCAACAGCCCAATCGACCCTCGCACCAACGACTACGTCAACGGTCACTTCGGCTAAATTTTCGACTAATCAAAGGTCATCATGTTTGCGAATATCGCTAAGTACTCTGCTCTAGCAGCGACAGCAGTCGTTTTGTTAACGGGTTGCACCCCGCCACCACCGCCAGAGGTTTTGGCAGCTTGGGCCGAACAGAGCCCAACCTGTATTGAAGGCGATGCTTCGGTGTTTTTGCCACACCAGGTTGTTGATGTTGCTGATTCCTTGGCTTCAGCAGTGAACGGCACCTGCGACGGCAGCGACCCTAAGACTTTGGCTGCGATGAGTGCTACTTTGACTGATTCGATTAACGACGCTGCAATTGTGGTTTCAACCGACGGCAACTTCGGTTCGCAAAAGTCTTTTGATTCGGTTCCTTGGGCGGTAGACGGTGCTGTTTTGGTCGCAAACTTGCCGGCTAACTCGGGCCTTAACCTAACCCCGGCGATTTCGCAGGGCATTCTCGATGGCACAATCACCGATTGGTCAGACAAAGCCATTGCGAAGGCTAACCCTGAAGAAGTTTTTGATGCGGCACCGATTTCGGTTGAACCAAATTCGACCAAAGATGTGATTGATGCATTCACGGGTTGGGTTAGCAGTTTGGGCGCTAAGAACTTCACGGCAAGCAAACTTACAGCGGTTGATTCCATCAGCCTTGATGTTTTGAACAACTTGCCAGAGGGCGGTGTTGCCCTAGTGCCGCTTTCACTCAAAACTGAGTTTGATGTGAATGCTGAAACACCTTTCATCTCGGCTTCGATGTTGATTGCCGACCCTGCCGACGCAAAGGCGCAGATTGCGGTTGCGGCTGATTCTGTTGGCGTTGCGTCTGCAGCAACACAAATGACTGTTACCAAAAATGCTTCTGGTCTTGAGGCTTCGATAGACCACAGTTTGACTCCGGTGCCACCAGCTGGTGCAGACACTCCAGACCCGGCCTATGGCGCGATTTATGAAGTCAACATGAAGCTTGTAGGCACCGACAGTTTGGTTACCAGAGCAGTGGCTAGATTCTTGCTAAGACAAGATGAAGAAGGCACGATTGGTGGCAGCTATTTGCTTCCAATTGCCGAGTCAACTCGCATCGAAGCCTTGGCCAGCGTCTCAAAGGGTCTGCCTGAGCCTGTTATTGCTACCAGCAACTAGTTAATTTAGGCTTTGCCGAGCTCGCGCTTGGTTAGGCTTAACCTATGACTTCAAATAATGGCGTTCAAGCTAAGAGCTTGGGTTCTGGTCGCCTTCTCGTTGCTGTTTATGGTGTTTTTGCGCTGGCTGCTTCAGGTCGAGCTGTCTTTGAACTGATAACCAAGTTCAGTTTGGCTCCGGCATCTTATGCGCTTTCAGCGCTTTCGGCCTTGGTCTATATTTTGGTTGCCTTCACGTTGGCAAATCGTCGCCCTATCGCCCGCCGCATCGCCCAAATTGCTTTGTGGTTCGAACTTGCTGGTGTCTTGACGGTGGGCACCGCCGGTTTCTTCGTGACTGAGCTGGGCAACTTTCACACGGTTTGGTGGATGTACGGCGCGGCCTACGCCTGCCTTCCGCTAGTGCTTCCGGTGTTCGGGCTCGTATATCTTAACCGTCAAAGAAAGCGCGGGTAATGCGCGTTTTTAGCAGCCTCGAACAATTTTCTGCTGAGTTCGGCCACACTTTTTCTGGGCAACAAGGCCAGGCGTCAACCGTTGTTACTATCGGCAAGTTTGACGGCATTCACCTTGGCCATCAAAGACTGATTGCCGAGGCAGTCAATCAGCAAACTGACACCGATCTTGCGAGCGTATTAGTCACTTTTGATCGTCACCCAGACGCGATTTTGAAACCTGGTCAACTGCGCCTGCCATTGATTGGTGCAACGCAAAAGCTTGCTCTGATTGAATCTTTGGGAATTCAAAATCTTTTGATTTTGCCTTTTACATCTGAATTGGCGGCGCAGAGCGCTGAAGATTTTGTTGAGAGCGTTTTGTTGGGTGCGTTAAACGCAAAATCGGTAGTCGTCGGGCCTGATTTTCGACTTGGTCGCGGTGGAGCTTGCGACGTCGAGGGCCTAAAACAAATCGGCGCAAAGCTCGGGTTTAGTGTGACAACCATTGATGCGGTTGAAATTGAAGGTCAAAAGGTTTCGACGAGTGCCATTCGTGATGCCCTTGACAGTGGTCGAATCAAGCTGGCAAATGCCATGTTCGGTCGGGTTCACACCACCGTAGGTTTGGTCGAGCACGGCCTAAAAATCGGTCGCACCATTGGTTTTCCCACTGCCAACATCAGTCGCGACGCCGAAGGTTATTTGCCTTTAGATGGCGTCTATGCGGGCTGGTTAATCGCAGACGGCGTGCGCTACCCGGCGGCTCACTCGGTGGGCATTAACGAAACGTTTCAGGCAGTGCCAAGGCTGGTTGAGTCACACGTTATTGGAACCCTCGATTTAGACCTTTATGACAAGGTCGTCACGATTGAATACGTTGATTACATTCGCCCACCGGCGAAGTTTGACGGAGTTGAAGAACTCGTTGCAGAGATTCATCGCGACATTGCCAAAATCAAGACAATTCTTGGCCTCTAACTTCTCACAGCCTTTTCTCAGGCTTTTAAAGGCTTTCACCCATAAAGTTCTGAATAAATGTTCTTAGAACAAGATTTTGCAGCTAAGGGATTCGCTACAAAACTATTACTGCCAGGAGGCAATCGTGAATGATTTTGAGCCAGAAGAGAAGGCTCCCAACGACATCTATGAATTTGAAAAGGCGACCAAGAGTCCTTCACGTTTTCAGGCGGCGCTGGTTGCAACTGCAGGGTTTGTGATCTTCGGAGGACTCGTTGGCGGCGGCGCGTTTGCAATGAACGGCGGCTTGCCCGGTCTTTTACCAGGAGCACCGAGTGCCCCGGCTGCAGCAACCACAGATGCCCCTTCAAGCGACTCAGGCAATGGCGCAGACCCAGCTCTCACCGACGGCCCATCGGTTGCAAACGCTGAAACACCAAACACCGCCAGTGAATCGGCATCGACTGCATCGTCAGATCAGGCGCTGCCTACTGCGGCTTCAAGTGATTCGACCGGCGTGCCTGACCCAGCATCAACTGCAACCGATTCAACGAGCCCAAGCGCCTCGACCGCTCCGAGCGATTCGACAGCGCCAAGCACAGCGCCAAGCAACAACCAAATCGTTGTGCCACCGGTCTTCAACCGAGGCGGCGACGACAACAACGAAAACGACGGCGGCGAAAGCAAGCACCACAAACACAAAACTCCATCTGCTTCACCTTCAGCGAGCGCGAGTGCTAGCGGGGTTCCAACCTTTGGTTCAGGTGACGACGAAGGCGACGGCGGCGACTAAAACTTTAGATTTGATTGACCCTCGGCAGAAATCACCGGAATAATCCCACCGGTCTGCATGAGAAGAAGCCTCCGAACGCTTGCCCCTAGAGCGTTCGGGGGCTTCTGTATTTTAGTCGTTGATACTGTGGTTGGCTAAACTAAAGCCATGCAAAACCAAATCACATTTGCCGGCGCCATCAATAAGGGTTTTCGTTCTTGGCGAGACTATCGAGGTGTAAGTTCTCGCCGCGAGTATTGGTTCTTTGCGCTTTTTACAGCTTTGGTAGGTCTTGTGACGAGCACACTCGACAATCTCATTGCCGGCGGGCAAACGAGCACCTCAATCGTGACCTTGTCAAACCTGGTTCAAGTTGCTTCGCTTGTGGTCGTCGTTCCACTGCTCACGCGACGTTATCACGACGCTGGTTTTAGCGGTTTCTGGCAACTCGTCAACCTTGTGCCCATAGCAGTGGTGATTTTGAAAATTCAGACCATTTTGAACTTTCTTGCTGACCCTTTGCTTGCTCTGGCTGCCAAGGGAGTAGACCTTTCTGAGCAGCAGTCTCTTCAACTGCTTGGCAAATTTGCTGATGCATTCGCGCTTGTTTTAGTGCTAACTTTTGCGGCCGGTATTTTTCAATTGGTTCTCACGCTGCTGCCTTCAAAACCTTCTTGGCGTGGCAACCGTTTTGCACCTGTCACTGAGCCACAGCCGGTTTGGGGCTATGCCTTTGCTGAACCGCAACCGAATAAAGACCCGAACCAAGATCAATAGCTTTCAGCGGTGGCGATTGTGCGCCTTTTGGGCTAAGCTAGAGCGGTTGCCGTGAATCGGCCACGGAGAAATAGCGCTAAGACAATTCCGTTTTTAGCACCGTGCAGCGAGATCTCTGAAAGGAATCAAAATGGCTCTCGACTCAGCAGTAAAAACTTCAATCATCAAAGAGTTTGCAACTCACGAGGGTGACACTGGTTCGCCAGAGGTCCAGGTTGCTGTGCTAACTCAGCGCATCAAAGACCTAACCGAGCACCTAAAAGACCACAAGCACGATCACCACAGCCGTCGCGGTTTGTTGATTCTTGTTGGTCAGCGTCGCCGTTTGCTCGGCTACCTACAGGGTGTTGACATCAACCGCTACCGTAACCTAATCGAGCGTTTGGGTCTTCGCCGCTAGTTTTATCAGCGCCAAGTTTTTTTGCACGACGCACTTCTGACCAGTCAGGGGTGCGTTTTGCATTTAACCACCACTTATGAGGCGCTCCTAGGCTTTTAGGGCCCATTCTGTTAGTCTTTAGTTAGAGCATCGTGACAGGTTTGCTGGTCTTCGGTTGCAGATCTTGGGGAGTTTTTCGCAAGGTTTACAACTGCAGGCCAGGGCAACCCTCAAATGTGGGCAGGTTTATCTGCGCGAACGCTCATTTTCACAGTCGTTTCAACGCGTTTTTTAGCGCGGATGACCTACGGCCCACAAACCCCCTTCAATCATTTTGAAGCGCGAGATGGGGCAAGGTTTTGGTTCGGCGTGAAAAACGAAGATACAAGAGGAGAGACCAATGGTTGGTCCAGACAAAGTAGAGCCTATGGATGGCACTCAATTTGAATACGCAGAAATCGATAACGGCAAATATGGAAAGCGCGTTATCCGTTTCGAAACTGGCCGTCTAGCACAGCAGGCACAGGGTGCCGCAGCTGTTTACCTAGATGCCGAAACCATGCTGTTTTCAGCAACTACCGCTAGCAAGCAGCCAAAAGATCAGTTTGACTTTTTTCCGCTAACCATCGACGTTGAAGAGCGTATGTATGCAGCCGGCAAGATTCCAGGCAGCTTCTTTCGCCGCGAAGGCCGCCCATCAACCGAGGCTATTCTTGCCTGTCGTTTGATTGACCGCCCACTTCGCCCTTCATTCGTTGACGGTTTGCGCAACGAAATTCAGGTTGTTGTTCAGGTTATGGCTATTGCTCCTGACGAGCTTTATGACGTAATCGCAATCAACGCAGCTTCAATGTCAACTCAGCTTGCTGGCTTGCCATTCTCAGGCCCAATCGGTGGAGTGCGCGTTGCGCTTATCGACGGTCAGTGGGTTGCGTTCCCTAAGTATTCACAGCTTGAGCGCGCCGTGTTCAACATGGTAGTTGCTGGTCGTCTAATCGTTGAGAACGGCGTCGAAGACGTTGCAATCATGATGGTTGAAGCTGAGGCTTCAGAGAACGCTTGGAACCTAATCAGCGAGGGCGCAGTTGCGCCTAGCGAAGACGTGGTGTTCCAGGGCCTTGAGGCTTCAAAGCCGTTCATCAAGACTTTGATCGAGGCTCAGGCTCGTTTGGCTGCTAAGGCTGCTAAGCCAACCGCTGAATACCCTGTGTTCTTGCCTTACACCGATGAAGTTTTCAATGCTGTTGCTGAGGTTGCTCAGGCAGACTTGGCTGCTGTTTATCAGATCGCCGACAAGGTCGAGCGTCAGAATGCTGACGACGCCCTAAAGGCAAGCACCAAAGAGAAGCTTGCAGAGCGTCTTGACGAAGCTCAAATGGCTCAGTTCAGCGCTGCCTACAAGTCAGTTACTAAAAAGGTCATGCGCACCCGCGTTCTAAACGAAGGCATTCGCATCGATGGCCGCGGTCTTCGCGACATTCGTCTGATTGATGCCGAAGTTGGCGTGATCCCTCGCGTTCACGGTTCAGCGATCTTCCAGCGCGGTGAGACTCAGATTCTTGGTGTCACCACTTTGAACATGCTCAAGATGGAACAGCAGATCGACGCTTTGACCCCGGTCACCAGCAAGCGTTACATGCACAACTACAACTTCCCTCCTTATTCAACGGGTGAAGTTGGTCGCGTTGGCACTCCTAAGCGCCGCGAAATCGGTCACGGTGCTCTTGCAGAGCGCGCGTTGGTTCCAGTTCTTCCTAGCCGCAGCGAGTTTCCTTATGCAATTCGCCAGGTTTCAGAAGCTCTAGGTTCAAATGGCTCAACCTCAATGGGTTCGGTTTGTGCTTCAACTCTTGCTTTGCTCAACGCTGGTGTGCCGCTAAAGGCAACCGTTGCGGGCATCGCAATGGGTCTGATCTCAGACACCATCGATGGCCAGACCAAGTATGCAGCTCTAACTGACATTCTTGGCGCCGAAGACGCACTGGGCGACATGGACTTCAAGGTTGCGGGCACTCGCAACTTCGTAACCGCGATTCAGCTCGACACCAAGCTTGACGGCATTCCCGCCTCAGTCTTGGGTGGCGCGTTGACTCAGGCTCGCGAAGCCCGTCACTTTATTCTTGACATCATGGAGCAGGTCATTGATGCTCCTGACGAAATGGCTGCAACTGCTCCTCGCGTTATCGCGGTGAAGATTCCAGTTGACAAGATCGGCGAGGTCATTGGCCCTAAGGGCAAGATGATCAACCAGATTCAAGATGAAACCGGCGCAGACATCTCGATTGAAGAAGACGGCACCGTCTATATCGGCGCAACCGACGGCCCATCAGCCGAAGCTGCTCGTGCCGCTGTGAACGCAATCGCTAACCCTCACGTTCCTGAGATTGGCGAGCGTTTCTTGGGCACCGTTGTGAAGCTTGCCACCTTTGGTGCGTTCGTTTCGCTGGTGCCAGGCAAAGATGGCCTATTGCACATCTCTGAGCTTCGCAAGATTGCTCAGGGCAAGCGTGTTGAGAATGTTGAAGACGTTCTTGAGGTTGGTCAGCGTCTGCAGGTTGAAATCACCAAGATTGACGACCGCGGCAAGCTTTCACTTGCACCGGTTGTTGAGGGTGAAGAAGGCGCTTCAGCTGGCGCCGACGACTCAAGCGACGAAGAATAAATCTAAAACTAAAAAGCAAAGGGCTGGTTTAGCCATGACTGAAATAATTTTTGATCTAGACCAGCGCGAGCTCTCGTTCACCGCTAGCGAGGGTAGTGTGGTTCGCCGCACTATTCTCGACAGCGGTGTTCGCGTTTTAACCGAGACTATGCCGGCAGCTGCCAGCGCCAGTGTCTCGTTTTCGGTGGCGGTTGGCTCGCGTGACGAAACCAACAATCACTTTGGCAGCACCCACTTTTTAGAGCACCTTCTTTTCAAGGGAACCAAGGCTCGCACGGCGCTCGACATCGCGATTGCTTTTGATTCGGTCGGCGGCTCATCAAACGCTTCGACAGGCAAAGAGCACACCAGCTATTACGCTCGAGTTCAGAGCACCGCCTTGCCTCTGGCCGTCGATGTTATCGGCGACATGCTGGCAGACTCTTTAATTGATCAGACCGAGTTTGAGAACGAACGCACGGTAATTCTCGAAGAGCTGGCCATGAACGATGATGACCCGCAAGATGTTGCTTTCGAGGCATTTGCTGAGGCGGTTCTAGGGGGTCACGAACTTGGGCGCCCAATTGGTGGCACTCAAGAGACTATCAACGCGGTAACCCGTGACGCGGTTTGGGAATATTACAAACAGAACTATCGCCCGCAAGATATTGTGGTGACAGCGGCCGGGGGAGTCGACCACGACGCACTCATCAAGTTGGTCGAAGATTCGCTCAGCAAAGCTGGCATGAATCTCGGCAGCAGCGGCAAGCCGGTTGCCAGACGTGAAATCGGCGAAGCAAAAATCGCCCGCGGCACAGCCTTAAAACTAATCAACCGCCCGATTGCTCAGGCGAACGTGCTGATTGGAATGCAGGGTTTGATCGCCGATGACAATCGTCGTTTTGCAATGGCCATTTTGAATACTGTGCTCGGGGGCGGCATGAGTTCACGTCTTTTTCAAGAGATTCGAGAAAAGCGCGGTTTGGCATACAGCGTTTTTTCTTTCAACCAGGGCTATTCAGATGCTGCCTATTTTGGGCTTTATGCGGGTTGCTCGCCATCTAAAGTTTCTGAGGTTAGTGAGTTGATGGTCGTCGAGCTTGAAAAAGTTGCTCAAGACGGCATCACCGAAGCAGAGTTGACTTTAGCTAAAGGAAACATTTCGGGTGGTTTAGCGCTCAAGTTTGAGAGTTCACAGGCTCGCATGAACCGATTGACCGGTTCAGAACTGACCACTGGCGAATTTCTTGACTTGCACTCGACTCTCGCTTATTTCGACCAGGTCACGCTCGCCCAGGTTCAAGATTTGGCTGCGTGGCTGCTTGGCAAAGAACGTTCAATCGTTGCTGTCGGCGATGTTAATGAGGCCATGTTCGAAAGCGTGCTTAAGATTTAGTTATGAGCATTTCAGTTTCTGTTGTTGGCGCCACGGGGCGCATGGGCAAGCTTGCCTTAGAACTTATTGATGGCAGTCAAGATTTGCGCCTGCATTCAGTGCTTGATTCAAAGAGCGAGCTGAGCCAGGTGCTTGGTGCTGACGTGGTCTTTGATGTAACCCGCTTTGATGTTAGTGAATCGGTGGTGGCCTACTGCATTGACAACGGCTTGAAGGTTGTCGTTGGCACTAGCGGTTGGTCGGCGAGCAAACTGGCTGCTCTCGAACCGAAGCTTGCAGCAAGCCCTGACGCAGCTGTGCTTGTGATTCCAAACTTTTCGCTCGGCTCAATGCTTGCCAGCAAGTTTGCCGCTGAAGCCGCAACGTTTTTCAATTCAATTGAAATTGTTGAAGCGCACCATGCCGGCAAAGTCGATTCGCCTTCAGGCACTGCGGTGCGCACCGCCGAAATGATTTCTCACGCTCGCGCCCAAGCTGATCTTGGCCAGCCGCTGTTGCCGGGAGTAGGCCAAGAGGCTCGGGGCCAGGTCGCAGCTGGTGTGCCGATTCACAGCCTTCGTATTGCCGGTGTTTCAGCTAAGCAAGACGTGCTTTTTGGCGGCGAAAGCGAGTTGCTCACGATTAGCCACGAGACCACTTCGGTCAAGGCTTATCAAACCGGAATTTTGCTTTCGATTCGCGCTGCCGCTAAATCAAATGGGCTAACTGTTGGTTTGCAAGCAGTTGTCGAAGCTGCCGCACGCTAAATATGAACGCTAAAATCGGCGCTCTGGTGATGACCGCGCTCACTGTGCTTTATGTGGTTTTGCTTGGTGATAAGGGTTTCATTTTGATTGCCAGCGGGCATCTGACTGGCGTTGTCATGGGCAGTGTTTTGCTGGTGTTGCCTGCTGTTGGCCTGGTGGGCATCTTTTTTGAGTTGCGTTTTGGTTTGCGCATTGAGCGCCTTGCAAAATCACTTATTTCACGCGGTGAGTACCCAGAATTTAACTTGGATGTTCGGCCCAGCGGCCGAGCCACCCGCGTTTCTGCCGATGCTGAGTTCGAGCGCTTTAGTCGTGCCACTCAAGATTCGCCCGAAACTTGGTCGGCCTGGTTTGCGTTGGGCATGGCCTATGACGCTGCCGGCGATCGCCGCAGAGCTCGAGCGGCCATGCGCCGCGCCATCAAACTAGCCGTTGCGAATGACGCCAGCGCGCTTCAGCGCTAAATAGATCTGGCAACCGAGGCAATAGGCGAAATAGGCCTGCAGAGTGGTTGCCGCAAACAGCGCTGCAGCTGCGATTGCAACGCCATAGCGAACGCCGACCACTTGCAACACAACGCCGACACCTGCAACGAACAGGCCAACAGCCTGAGCGAACTGTGGCGGGCGCGGGTCTTCAAGCTCTTTAGGCGCGCCTAGTCGTGGCTTCACAAGTTTTTTGTACAACCACGAATATGGGTGTGAGCTGGGGCCAAATAACCACCCAAAGGCAAAGAGCACTGCTGCAAAAATTAGTAGCAAATAGGCAGCGTTTTGGTTGATAACGCCCTCATCTAGGGCCAAGAAAAAGATTATGACGCTGAGCACGTTGGTGATCGCAGCACCAAATCGCGGGCCGCGCGGGTCGATTCCGGCGGGGGTGGTGCCGTTAGCCGATGTAGACATTAGATAACCTCAAGTTTTTCTAGTTCGTGGGTAATAACGTTTGGTTTTGGTGCTCCACCGATACGCGATTTAACGCGACCGGTTGAATCTAAGACCAGGGTGGTCGGTGTTTGCAGAACTTTGAAATGCGCTGCCAGGTCGAGGCGATTGGTCACATCGACTTCGATGTGCAAAACGTCTTGGTGCTTAGTTTCAACCTCGCTCAAGAGCCGAGCAGTTTGCCGGCATTGCGAGCAAACCTCAGTTGAAAACTGCACAAATGTAGCTTTGCGACCATATTTGGTCACCCGAACACCGTCTTTGAGGGCTTGCAGTTTGCCAAGGTCGACCAACTCACCAGATTTCACGAGGTTTGCTCGGCCGGTGCGGGCTTTCCAGATCAAGCCGGCCGTAACACTTAAAACCACAAGTGTGGCAAAAAGTGCGAGTTTGGCTTCAAAAGGCATAAAACAAGATTACGAGCAACCCAAAATCTGCGAAGGATTGTGTCTGATTCTTACGCAACCCAAATCGCTGGTCGCTAAGCCCAATGTTCCCATTGAAGGCTAAACTTTAGGTGTGTCTGATGTAATTTTTAGAAGCGACGTTACCGTCGAACTCGTGCGCTCAAACGCCACCGATCAAGACGTGCTTTTTGCTGCACGCGTTTCGACCCAGGGTGAGCAAACCCTAGAGGCCGCGATGAACGAGCAAGATGCCGAGACTGACAAGCGCAGCCGCGGTCTGATCAACTATTTGATGCGCGACCGCCACGGCAGCCCTTTCGAGCACAACTCGATGACTTTTTATGTGCAAGCCCCGATTTTTGTGTTTCGCGAATTCATGCGTCACCGAATCGCCAGCTACAACGAAGAGTCAGGCCGTTATAAGCAACTGAGCCCGGTTTTCTATGTGCCAGGCCCAGATCGCAACTTGATTCAAGTTGGCAAAACCGGTCACTACGAGTTCTTGCCTGGCTCGCCAGAGCAGGTCGCTTTGGTTGAACAAGAATCTCGCAAAGCTTCAACCGAGGCATATGCCGCTTATTTGCGAATGCTTGAGGCTGGCGTTGCGCGCGAGGTTGCTCGCATTGTTTTGCCGCTCAACATTTATTCGAGCATGTATGTCACCATGAACGCCAGGGCGCTCATGAACTTTTTGAGCCTTCGCACCCAGCGCGAAGGCACACATTTTCCTTCGTTCCCACAGCGCGAAATCGAAATGTGCGCCGAAAAGATGGAGGACTTCTGGGCTCAGCTTATGCCGCTGACCTATGAGGCCTTCAACGCCAATGGTCGCGTAGCTCCATAACAAAGTAGTCTTGTAGGCATGTCTCAGAACGGTAAAAATCTTTTTGGCCAGGTGCTGGTCGCGCTTGTCACGCCCATGAACCACGAGGGTGAAGTCGACTGGGCGAGCACCGAGAAGCTAATTGATTACATCATCAGCAACGGCGCCGACGGCGTTGTTGTCACTGGCACCACCGGTGAGACCTCAACTTTGACCGACGCTGAAAAAATCAAATTGGTCACTGTTGCCAAAAGTGTTTCAAATGGGCGCGCAAAAATCATCACTGGCGGTGGTTCAAACGAAACCGCTCACGCGATTCAGCTTTACAAAGCCAGCGAAGCTGCCGGTGCCGACGGCGTAATGATTGTCACGCCCTACTACAACAAGCCATCACAGGCTGGTGTGCTGACACACTTTCGGCTGATTGCCGACGCAACCGACTTGCCCGTAATTCTTTACGACATTCCTGGCCGCTCGGGAATTCCGATTGCCTATGACACTTTTCACCGCGCAGCGAAGCATCCGAACATTGTTGCCGTCAAAGATGCCAAAGGCGATCTGGCCCAAGCCTCACGCATCATGAACGAAACCGATTTAATTTATTTTTCAGGCGACGACAGCAATGTGCTGCCTCACCTTTCGATCGGCGCCACAGGTTTGATTGGTGTCACCGCAAATGTCGCACCTGCGGCCTATCGTGAACTTGTCGATGCAACCAACCGAAACGATTTCAACCACGCCCTAACTGTGCACAACACTCTTGAACCATTGCAACGAGCATTGATGACGCACGTGCCCGGAACCGTAGCAACCAAATATGCTTTGCACGGTTTAGGAATCATCGACAGCCCGCGCGTGCGGCTGCCTTTGGTTGGGCCAGAAGACGCCGAAGCCGCTCGCATCGAAGAAGACATCGATAAAGTCAAAGCCATCACTGGTTTGAGCTTTGAAAACTTCAGACCAGATCGAAACGCTGCCGCCGGGGGCGCACTGCCAAAAGTTGCTGGCACCACTCGCTAAGCGATACGAACTAAACATCGCGCGCTTCGCGCAAAAGATTTCGGTTCGGCAAAAGTGTCGACCATAAATGAAATACAAATGAAAAGAGAACCAATGGTTCAAACCCTGCCCGCGCCAGCACCGCTGCGCCGCGGAGTTTTGCGCATCATTCCGCTCGGTGGTATCGGCGAGATCGGTCGAAACATGACCGTTTTCGAAATCAACGGAAAGCTTCTGATCGTTGACTGTGGCGTTTTGTTCCCTGAAGAACATCAGCCTGGTGTCGACGTGATTTTGCCAGACTTTGGCTACATTCGCGATCGTCTCGACGACGTGGTTGGCATCGTGCTAACTCACGGTCACGAAGACCACATCGGCGGCGTTCCTTATCTTTTGCGATTGAAGCAAGATATTCCTTTGATTGGCTCAGGGCTAACCATGGCTTTTATCGAGGCCAAGCTTAAAGAGCACCGAATCGCGCCATACAACATGGTTGTGGCCGAGGGGCAGCGCGAAAAACTCGCTGATTTCGACCTTGAATTCATCGCCGTGAACCACTCGATTCCCGATGCTCTCGCCGTTGTGATTCGCACTGAAGCCGGCACAGTCTTGCACACCGGTGACTTCAAGATGGACCAGATTCCTTTAGACGGCCGCCTCACTGACCTGCGTGCTTTTGCTCGCATCGGCGAAGAGGGTCTCGACCTATTTATGAGCGATTCAACAAACGCTGACGTTCCAGGTTTTACGCCGCTCGAAAAAGACATTGGGCCGGTTTTAGCTGACATCATTGGTCGTTCAAAACGCCAGGTTGTGGTTGCTTCGTTTAGCTCGCACGTTCACCGCGTGCAGCAGGTTCTTGACGCTGCTCACGAGCACGGTCGTCGAGTAGCCCTCGTAGGCCGCAGCATGGTTCGCAACATGGAAATCGCTGCTTCGATGGGTCACCTCAAAGTGCCCGGCGACGTTTTGATTGACCTAAAAAAAGCTGCCGACCTGCCGCTCGACAAAATCGTCTATATGAGCACCGGTTCGCAGGGCGAGCCGATGGCAGTGTTGGCTCGCATGGCAAACCTTGACCACAACATTGAAGTGGGTGAAGGCGACACGGTTATTCTGGCCAGCTCGTTGATTCCTGGCAATGAAAATGCGGTTTATCGCGTCATTGACGGTTTAACCAAACTTGGCGCAAACGTGATTCATAAAGGCAACGCCAAAGTGCACGTTTCGGGTCACGCTGCCGCCGGCGAGCTGCTCTATTGCTACAACATCTTGCAGCCAAAAAACGTGATGCCCGTTCACGGTGAATATCGCCACCTGATCGCTAACGGCAAGTTGGCTGAGCAAACCGGTGTGCCATCAGAGCGCGTTTTAATCACTGAAGACGGATGGGTTATCGACCTCGAGAACGGCATCGCCGAAGTTGTGGGTGCGGTTGAATGCGGGCTGCTGTTTGTTGACGGCAACAAGGTTGGCATTATTACCGAAGAAGACCTAAAAGACCGTCGAACTTTGGCGGCTGAAGGTTTCATTTCGATTTTCTGCGTGATTGATAAAGCCAACGGCAAGCTTGTGGTGGGCCCCGAGATTCGCGCCCGCGCATTTGCCGAAGAAGATCATGTTTTTGACAATGTGAGACCACAAATTGAACGAGCTCTGTTAGATGCCATGGCAAACGGCACTCGTGATAGCTATGCTCTTCAGCAAGTTATACGTCGCACAATTGGCGGGTGGGTTAGCAAAGCACACCGCCGTCGCCCAATGATCATTCCGGTTGTAATCGAGGCCTAAAAATGTCTTTTGACAAGTCAAAATTTCTCTATTCGGTTGAGCGCGATTTTTCGGTTGCTGTTGGCAGTTTGTGGCATGCTTGGGCAGAGCCGGCTGCGCTTGAGCAGTGGTATTGCCCAACCGTCTTGAAGGTTGTTCCGGGTTCAGTTACCAACGAGTCAGTGGTTGGCGGACCATGGGCCGTAGCTGTCGACGTGAGTGCGTTTGACATGCCGAACTCATATTTTTATGGCACCTATTCTGAGGTTGAGAATCACAAACTTATGGTGCACTCAATGCACCACACAGTTGACGCAAGCGAGTTTGAAGCCAAAGACTACTCGACTGCCGCCCACACGGTTGTGGTTGAGTTTGAAGACCGTGGCGACGGTCAATCTTGGTGCAAATTTAGTCAATACGGCGATTTTGCTGGCGGCGATGTTGAGCGCACCAAAGCGGGCATGACCAGCTATTTCGATAACCTTGAGGCTTTTTTAGCAACTACCTTGGTGTAGCTGAAACCTAGCGTGGCTAAGCCAAAAAGTCGCTTCGCGCTGTTACTTTTGGAATATGTCTAATCGGCCAACTCCGTCGCGCCGCCCAGCTTCAAGCGGGCGAGGAGCAAGTGCGCCTAAAGGCTCTGCGCGTTCTGGCAAAACCGGTCGGGCAGCTGCTAACCAACGTGCCACCGGCCGTCAAAGCGCTGCGGTGCGCAATCGAACCGTTGGAATCAACCCAAACACTTACGAGCCGCCAGCCGAAGGCTTTTGGCGTTGGGTCATTTTGACCTATCTTTTCTTTGCGCACATCACCGGCGCACTGGCTCGTTCTTTGAGCCAAGAAAAAATTGCTCGCGAAGATCGTCGCGATGGTTTGCCATTTTTTATCATCATTCTTGCTGTTGCCGGTGCCGTCATCAACTGGTTTATGCCGACAGTTGACTGGACTCAAGTTCTTCACACTTGGACCTTTGGGCTGATGTTTGGCGTTTTGTCAGTCATTCTGCCGGTCATCATGATTATTTTTGCGGTCTATTTGATGCGTCACCCGTCAACGGTTCGCGACAACGGCCGCATCGGATTCGGCCTTTTTCTGTTGCTGGTCACCATCAGCGGCTTCTGCTATTTGTTCAACTCAAGCGTGACGCCTCAAAATCACCCTGAACTTTTGAGAAATTCAGGCGGACTTCTCGGTTGGCTGATTGGCATTCCGTTGCTAAGTGGTTTAACTATTTGGGGTGCAGTGCCGGTTTTGGCTTTGCTAACACTCGGCACCATTTTGATTATGACCAAAACCCCGCCAACTCGGGTTTGGGCTAGGCTGCAAGACCTTTATGTGTATCTCTTCGGCGAGCATGAGTCTGATGCTGCCGATGACTATGAAGGCGCCGATGCCAACACCGGTTCACGGGCGATTGGCGTAACATCGGGCACCGATGCTTTTGATGGCACCAAAGTGCCCTGGTGGCGCAAAGGCAAAGACAGCGAACGCGCCTATGACACAGCACTTGAAACCGACGAAATCGACGATTCAAACAACGCTACGAGCCGTTTGCCAATAGAGGGCGCTGGCGACGAATTCGACACCCTGTTTGCTGATGTCGACGGTGCCGCGACTGCGCCAGACCAGGCCCATTCATTACCAACAGCGCCGGTTTTTATCGCACCGGCACCGGCACCTGCAGCCGCACTGGCACCAGCAGTGCAGCCCGCAGCTGGGCAACCAGCACCGCGAGCAGTCCGTCCATACGTTTTGCCTTCAGCCAGCCTGCTGGCGCCAGGCACCACCCCAAAAATTAAGAGCGAAGCAAACGCTCAAATCGTTGCTGCTGTCAGCAGCGTATTCAAAGAATTTGGTGTCGAAGCAGTAGTTGTCGGTTTCTCAAGAGGGCCAACCGTGACACGCTACGAAGTTGAGCTAGCCCCCGGCGTAAAAGTCGAAGCCGTGACACGCCTCGCAAATAATATCTCTTACGCCGTTGCCAGTAACGAGGTTCGCATTCTGGCTCCGATTCCGGGCAAGTCACTCATCGGAATCGAAGTGCCAAATGCCGATCGCGAAACCGTTTCACTCGGTGATGTGCTGCGTTCGCCAATCGCGCAGAACAGCAAGCATCCGCTCACAATAGGTGTTGGCAAAGACGTCGAAGGCGGCTTTGTAGTGGCCAACCTCGCCAAGATGCCCCACCTTCTGGTTGCCGGTGCTACTGGCGCGGGCAAGTCTTCATTCGTCAACTCGATGATCACTTCGATTCTGATGCGTGCCAAACCGGCTGAAGTTCGCTTAGTTTTGATTGACCCGAAGCGCGTTGAGCTCACTGCGTATGAGGGCGTTCCTCACCTAATCACACCAATCATCACGAACGCTAAAAAAGCGGCAGAAGCCTTGCAGTGGGTCGTTAAAGAGATGGATATGCGCTACGACGACCTGCAGCGCTTCGGATTCAAACACATCGATGATTTCAACAAAGCAGTCGTCGCCGGCGAAGTAAAACCGCGCGAAGGCAGTTTGCGGGTGCTGCAACCGTATCCGTATCTATTGGTCGTGGTTGACGAGCTTGCCGACCTTATGATCGTTGCGCCGCGCGACGTCGAAGACTCAATCGTGCGCATCACGCAGCTAGCCCGCGCTTCGGGAATTCACCTCGTGCTAGCAACCCAGCGACCATCGGTCGATGTGGTTACCGGTTTGATCAAAGCCAACGTGCCGAGCCGCCTGGCGTTCTCGGTGTCATCGCTAACTGACTCACGCGTGATTCTTGACCAGCCGGGCGCCGAAAAACTGATTGGTCAAGGTGATGCACTGTTTTCACCGTCGGGCACCAACAAGCCGATACGTGTTCAGGGGGCTTGGGTTACCGAAGGTGAAATCGACCACATCGTCGCTCACGTGAAACAGCAGATGGAACCCGAATATCGCACTGACGTTGAAGAAGTTGCGGTCGCCAAAATGGTCGATGCCGACATCGGCGACGATCTTGACGTATTGCTTCAGGCGGCTGAATTGATTGTGAACTCGCAGTTCGGTTCAACTTCGATGCTGCAACGAAAACTAAGAGTGGGCTTTGCTAAAGCCGGTCGCCTGATGGATCTCTTAGAGTCGCGCAACATCGTTGGGCCGAGCGAGGGTTCAAAAGCGCGCGAGGTGTTGGTGCGCCCCGACGAGTTGCCTCAGGTGCTCGCCAGGCTTCGCGGTGAACCGGGCTCTAACCCTAGCCCCGCGGTTGTGCAAGCAGCCGCCGCAATCGACTCAAGTGCGCAAGGCATTGACCGCGCACCGCTTGCACCAAGCACAGACTTCGACGACGAGTTTGGCGAACCTCAAGCCCCGGCGGAATATTCGATGTCAACTCAAACCGCTCCAATCGACACCACGCCTGCACTCGGCAGTTCGCTTGCGGCAGGCGAGTTCGATGACTTTGTGGCTCGGGCAACCGATGATGATGACGGCGATGAAGACGCCTGGTTCTTGACCGGCAGGCAATAGCGTGAACGATTTTGTAACCCCTGCAACCGAGGGTGCTCCTCAAAAAATATTAAATCTACCGAACTCGATCACGGCAGTTCGCATTTTGCTTGTGCCGGTGTTTGTTTGGCTCCTGGTCAACAGTTCGACATCAATCCACTCAACGAATCGTTGGGTAGCTTTAGGAGTTTTTGTTGTGGCCATTTCGACCGACGGGCTTGATGGATATCTGGCCAGACGTCGCGGAATGGTTACAAATCTTGGCAAAATTCTCGACCCGATTGCCGACAAAGCGCTTATCGGCGGCGCGTTGGTGACCCTTAGTGTTTTAGGTGCTGTTGATTGGTGGTTGACGGGCCTCCTGCTAGTTAGAGAGCTAGGAATCACTTTCTATCGCTTCGCTGTAATTCGCAAACGAATCGTTGCAGCATCGGGTGGTGGCAAGCTTAAGACTGTGCTTCAGGCAATCACAGTGGGTCTGCTTTTGGCGCCGATGACAAACTTTTGGCCAACTTGGTACAAATCGCTATCACTGGGCATGCTCTATCTAACGCTTGTGGTGACGATTTACACCGGATTACAGTACCTGGTTGCCGCCGCTAAACACGCAGACGATGAAGCCGCAGCAGCTGACGTGCCGCACACCAAGCCGATTGCTATTCAAAAATCGAATGACTAAGTTTTTGGCACCTGGCATAGTTTCGACTTTGGCGTCAAAAGGTTTGCGACTAGCGATTGCTGAATCGCTAACAGGGGGAGCCCTATCGGCTGCAGTGGTTGATGAAGCGGGAGCCTCACAGATTCTTTTAGGCAGCATTGTCGCTTACAACACTGCGCTCAAGTCGTCACTGCTCGGTGTCAGCCTCGACTTGCTCGAACGGGCAGGAGCCGTTGACGCTGAAGTTGCTGCGCAAATGGCCTCAGGTGCCCGAACTCGGTTAGCCGCCGCTGCTCACGTCGAAAAGGCGCTAACCATTGGTCTAGCCTGCACGGGCGTGGCTGGCCCTGACTCTCAAGACGGCAAGTCGGTCGGAACAGTTTTTATCGCCCTAGACGGGCCAAACGGTTGTAGTGTGCGTGAGTTTCACTTTGAAGGTGATCGCGGGCAGATTCGAGCCGAAACAGTTCGAAATGCCCTCGAGCTTTTAGCGCAAAGCATCAGCTAACAAGGCTGTCTAAAGCCATTGCCCGATGCTTTGGGACTAATTGTCACACCTGCGTGGTTTACTCTTCTTAGGCATTCCTTCAGCGGGTTATCAACTGTTTGTCAGCTCGTCGATTTAATGTTTGTTGTAGGTTCAGCTATGTTAGCTTTACCTAGCAAGATTTGGTTCTCGTAGCTTGAGCACCTTGAAAGGTAGCAAAAATGGTTTTGGTTCGACAAGAAATCGGCGATGTGCTTCGCGATTTTCGTCAGCGCAAAGGTCGCACTCTGCGCCAGGTTGCTGCACGCGCGAGCGTAGCCCTTGGCTACTTGAGTGAAGTTGAGCGTGGCCAAAAAGAAGCTTCTTCTGAAATTCTTGCCTCTGTGGCCGACGCGCTTGAGGTGCCAATCTCGGTAATCATGCGCGAAGTCTCTGACCGCCTCGCTTTGCTCGAGGGCGTGGTCATTCCCGACACCGTTCCAGTCGATCTTTTGGGTGAGATTAATGCTCCGCGCGCCACATTTGGTGCAGCAGGCTTCGGTTCGGCTGGGCTAACCGGCTCAACCCTTTCAGCCCGCTAACTCGAAGTTTCTTTCTCAACTAGGCATAAAGACTAGGCAGAGGGCAGAATGCGTTTGAGCGAGTTTCGTGCTTTGATGCACGACGAATTTGGCGCTGGATACGCTGGTGTCATCGAAAACAGTTTGACTTTGCTTGAGCTTGGCGATCGAACCGCCGCACTAGCCTTAGCCCAGGGTGAAGACCCAAAAGTGGTTTGGCAGGCGGTCTGCAGAGCTAATGAAGTGCCAAAATCGCGGTGGCACGGCAAACTGAAACCAACAAAAAAACAACACGCCGAATAAAAGATTCGAAATCTTGTTCGAAAAAGTGTAATCTGCTAACACGCACTAAAACTTGAAGATTTGTAGAGATCTAGAACTCAAAGTAACAATGTCGGTGGCCACACCTAAGTTTGAGCCTAGAAATCGAATCGAATCGCCTAGAGAAAGTTAGCAGCCATGCCATCACCGTCAGAACGCGAAAAAGCTCTCGACGCAGCACTTGCCCAAATCGATCGCCAGTTCGGCAAAGGTTCAGTCATGCGCCTTGGCTCAGATGAACGCGCACCTGTTGAAGTCATTCCTACCGGTTCGATTGCACTTGACGTTGCGTTAGGCATCGGAGGCCTACCTCGTGGCCGAATCATTGAAGTTTATGGTCCAGAATCTTCGGGCAAGACAACCCTTACTCTTCACGCAATCGCAAACGCGCAGCGCGCCGGCGGCATCGCGGCTTTCATCGACGTTGAGCACGCTCTCGACCCTGAATACGCCAAAGCACTTGGCGTTGACATCGAAGCGCTTTTGGTGAGCCAGCCAGACACCGGCGAGCAAGCACTTGAAATCACCGACATGTTGATTCGCTCAGGCAGCATCGACATCATCGTCATTGACTCAGTTGCAGCGCTTGTTCCACGCGCTGAAATTGAAGGCGAAATGGGTGATACTCACGTGGGTTTGCAAGCGCGTTTGATGTCGCAGGCTCTTCGCAAACTGACCGGTGGTTTGAGCAACACAAAAACTACGGCAATTTTCATCAACCAGCTTCGCGAAAAGATCGGTGTTTTCTTTGGTTCACCAGAAACCACAGCCGGCGGCAAGGCGCTAAAGTTCTATGCTTCGGTTCGTCTCGACATTCGTCGCATTGAAACACTAAAAGATGGCACTGAAGCCATCGGAAACCGCACCCGCGTAAAAGTTGTTAAGAACAAAATGGCAGCGCCTTTCAAGCAAGCAGAGTTCGATATCATGTATGGCGTCGGCATCTCACGCGAGGGCAGCTTGCTCGACTTTGGCGTTGATGCCGAAATCGTTAAGAAATCTGGCGCCTGGTACACCTACGAGGGTGAACAACTTGGTCAGGGCAAAGAGAAATCTCGCGTGTTCCTTATTGAGAACCCAAAGATTGCCGACGAAATCGAAAAGCGCATCAAGGCCAAGTTTGGTGTTGGCGTTCCAAAACTAGTTACCGAAGCTCAGGCCGAAGCCGTTGAGGCAGCGACCGCGCTCGATGCAGTTGTTGAACCAAAAGCTGCACCCCGCAAGGCAGTTAACGTCGGCTAGTGAACTTTTTTGACGGCGCCGACGACAGCCAAGCGACCGACCGTTTCGACGGTGAAGGTTCGCAAGGCGGGCGGCGCCGCAAAAAGCCACGCAAAGACTATTTCACCGGCAGTCGCTTCAAAGAGGTCGAGCCAGGCAGCCTAGATCAAGATGCGGCCCGCGAAGCTGGCCTTCGAATTTTGACAAGAACTCAAAAATCGGTTCACGAGCTTGAGCAAGCTCTCATCAAAAAGGGCGCTGCCGTCGAGGTGGCCACAGCTGTCGTTCAAAGATTCATCGACGTAGAACTACTTGACGATGCAAGGCTAGCCAAGGCAATCGTCAACACTCGAGTAGCACTCAAAGGTGAATCGGCACGAGCCATAAGGCGCGAGTTAGATCGGCGTGGGCTTTCAGCCCAAGCTGATGTTGCCCTCGAAGAACTCGACCGCGATGCAGAATTCGAGAATGCCTCTGAATTGGCTATCGCTCGCATGCGCCGCCTCACCGGTTTAGAGCGCGAAACTCGCATGCGCCGCCTTTCAAGCTTTCTGGCCAGAAAAGGCTATTCAGGCGATGTTGTCGGCAGAGCTATTCGTAACGCCGAGGCGCAAGCTAAAATTGAACTCTAATGACAACCACCCAAACTCGCAGCTACGAGGTTCGCACCTACGGCTGCCAAATGAATGTTCACGACTCTGAGCGGTTAACTGGCCTTCTTGAGGCCGCTGGCTATGTCGAAGGCATGCCTGGCGAAGCTGACGTTGTGGTGTTCAACACCTGTGCTGTTCGCGAAAACGCTGACAACAAGCTCTATGGAAACCTTGGCATTTTGGCTGCCAAGAAACAAGAGAACCCAAAACTTCAGATTGCTGTTGGCGGCTGTCTCGCTCAGAAAGACCGCGAGACGATTCTTGAAAAAGCACCTTGGGTCGACGTTGTTTTTGGCACGCACAACATCGGTTCGCTCCCTGCATTGCTAGAACGGGCCAGACACAATCAAGAAGCGCAAATCGAAATCGTTGAAGCTCTTGAAACTTTTCCGAGCAACCTTCCAACCAAGCGCGATTCAGCTTATTCAGCTTGGGTTTCAATCTCGGTTGGTTGCAACAACACCTGCACCTTTTGCATCGTGCCGGCACTTCGCGGCAAAGAACGCGACCGTGCGCCAGAAGACATCTTGGCTGAAATCGAAGCGCTAGTCGCTCAGGGTGTAATCGAGATCACACTCTTGGGTCAAAACGTAAACACCTATGGCGTTGAGTTTGGCGAAAAAGGCGCATTTGCCAAACTTTTGCGTGCGGCTGGGGCTATTCCAGGTATCGAGCGCATTCGTTTCACCAGCCCTCACCCTGCGGCGTTTACCGAAGACGTGATTGATGCCATGGCCGAAACGCCCACCGTGATGCCACAGTTGCACATGCCTTTGCAATCAGGCAGTGATCGCATTCTCAAAGAAATGCGCCGAAGCTACCGCAGTGCCAAATATCTGGGAATTCTTGAAAAGGTGCGCGAAAAGATTCCTCACGCCGCAATTTCTACCGACATTATCGTCGGTTTTCCGGGCGAAACCGAAGCGGACTTTCAAGACACCATGCGAGTTGCGATTGAAGCGCAATTTGCGGTTGCCTACACCTTTCAGTACTCAAAGCGCCCCGGAACACCAGCGGCCGAGTTCGAGGGGCAACTTGAAAAAGAGGTTGTGCAAGAACGTTACGACCGACTTAAAGACCTAGTCAACGATTTGGCCTGGAAAGAGAACCTCAAATTGATTGGCACAACTGCCGAAGTTTTGGTTCAAAACCACAGTCGCAAAGGCGACCAAACAAACCGTTTGGCAGGTCGAGCCAAAGACAACCGCTTGGTGCACTTTGATGTTCCGGCAGGAGGCGAGGTGCCACGCCCAGGTGACATTGTTACCGTGACAATTGCCGAAGCGGCGCCTTATCACCTGTTGGCAGACGGCTCGAGCAACTATAGCGTGCGACGCACAATCGGTGGCGACGCTTTCGAACGCGAACAGGCTCGAACCGACGCAGGCCAGGGCGGCAGCACTAGCGGCACCGCTTCGGCTGGCAAGCGTTCGCTAACCCTCAGCGTAAAAAAGTAGCCTCATTCATGGCCAGGCTGCCGGCGGGGTTTGACCCAGCAAAACTTATAGCAATAGTCGGCAGCACCGGCACGGGCAAGTCAGAACTTGGCCTAAAAATTGCTGAACGCCTCGAATCTTTAGGGCAAACCTGCGCCATAATCAACTGCGATTCGATGCAGTTTTATAAGGGCATGAATCTTGGCACCGCCAAGCTGAGTATTGCCGAACGCAGGGAAGTGCGGCACGAACTGCTCGACTGGCTTGAGGTGGTCGATGAATCAACCGCGGCTGGCTATCAAGCAGTGGCGCGCCCCTTGATTGAAAAGCTGCAGGCCGAAGGTGTAACACCGATCATGGTCGGTGGTTCGATGCTTTACATTGCCGCAGTTCTAAACACATTTGAGTTTCCGGGCAACGACGTGAGTTATCGCGCTGAACTTGAGGCCGACCTGATTGAACTCGGCCCGCACGAGATGCACCGAAGGCTAGCCGAAATCGACCCGATAGCAGCTAGCCGAATCACGGTTGAAAACGGTCGACGCACAGTGCGAGCCCTTGAAATTATTCATGTGACCGGCGAACCTTTTGCTGCTGCCCTGCCAGAAGAGACTGAAAGCTGGCAGCCAGTAGTTGAGATTGGTCTGACGGGCGATCGCGATGACCTGCGCGCTCGACTTGAGCAACGTGTTCACACGATGTGGAGCGCGGGCCTGCTTGACGAAGTGCGCGATCTCGAGACTAAGGGTTTGCGCAACGGAAAAACCGCGAGTCGCGCGATTGGATACGCTCAGGCGCTGGCTCAACTCGACGGCGTGCAAACTGAAGCCGAAGCGATTGCCGACACAGTTCGCCTAACCCAAAAATATGCCCGTCGCCAAATCAGTTGGTTCAAGCGCGACCCGCGAATCAACTGGCTTGACTATGCCGACCCGACAAACTTCGAGCAGTGTCTCGAGTTGTTGGGTTTGGGCCAATAGGCTTAACTCCATGACTTCAATCGCATTCACCAAAGGCCAGGGCACAGGCAACGACTTTGTGCTCGTGCTCGATGCCGAAGGCGAACTAAAGCTGAGCGCTAGCCAAATCTCGCGCATTTGCGATCGCCACTTTGGCATTGGCGCTGATGGTTTGATTCGTGTGGTCAAGTCGGCGAACCTCGAGGCTGGCGCGGCCAGCCTGGCAGAAGAGCCTCGTGCCGAATGGTTTATGGACTACTACAACGCCGATGGCAGCATCGCTGAAATGTGTGGCAACGGTGTGCGTGTTTTTGCGCGATACCTAACCGAAAAAGGCTTGGTTCAGTTAGATGACGGTCAAACCTTGGCAGTTGGAACTCGCGCTGGTGTGAAAGATTTGACTCGCAACCGCGCAGGTTTTGCTGTTGACCTTGGTCGTTGGCGACTGACTGATTCTGACGTTTTAGTGCATGCAAAAAACCTAAACACCGCCCGCCCAAGTCAAGGCATAAACGTAGGCAACCCGCATGTTGTGGTGGCTTTGGCGAGCTTAGATGAACTCGCCGCTCTCGACTTATCGGTTGCACCTGACCTCAACCCAGCGCAGCCTGCCGGGGCAAATGTAGAGTTTGTGGTGCCTGCTGACCCGATGGTGCACGAAGGTGTTGGCAGCATCAATATGCGCGTTCACGAACGCGGATCAGGCGAGACTCTCAGCTGTGGCACCGGCATTGTCGCGGCAGCTCTAGCCACTCGTCACTGGGCGGGTCAAGGTGCGCCAAATACTTGGCAGGTCACCGTTGCGGGCGGCACCCTCGGTGTGCGCATGTTTGCTACCGAAGATGGCGAACACGTGGGCCTGAGCGGTGCTGCAGAACTCGTTTTTGACGGCGTTTTCGAGCTTTAGCCGCGGTTTTTAACTCGAAGCACCCGAAACGACTTAGCCGTGTCGACTCGAATAGTCGAAAATTCGGCTGGCAGTTCGGCTTCGAGCCAGCGGTGCAATGAGTCGGCACCCAAATTCTTTTGAACTACCAAAAAAGCTTCGGCGTCTGTCTCAAGGCGAGGCAGCCAGGTTTGCAAAATTTCGTGCAATGAATCTTTGCCAACGCGAATCGGTGGGTTTGACCAGATTCCGCAAAAAACCAAATCAGCAGGCACTTCTTCGGGTCGGCAAACTTTGATGTTGGTCAAGCCGAGCCGTGCTGCGTTGATGCGCGTCAATTCAAGTGAACGCTCGTTAATGTCAATTGCCCATACATTCGCAAGTGGCGAGTGAAGCGCCAGCGCCAGAGCAATCGCACCCCAACCACAGCCAACGTCTAGCAGGTTTCCGCTCGGCGGCACCTGATCGATGTGCTCGAGCAAAACCTTGGTTCCGGTGTCCACATGGTCTGGGCTAAAAACACTCGCAGCAGTGGTTACCGAAACTTTGCGCCCGTCGAGCTCAACACTGATCTCTTTGGGGCGAAACTCTGTGTTTGGGGTCTGAGAAAAATAGTGTTCTTCAGACATAGTCAATAACTTAGCACCGCGCGGCAAACTAGTGTTAGTTGCATGGGTCGTCAAAGAAATAACAACAACGAGCCCGAAGATTTTGAATCGACGGATGCCGCTGAGTTTGCCCCTGCGGCGAAGCGAAGCGATGAGGCCAGTGCTCGAGGCGAAGCGGTAATTAACCGAATCTTGGGCCGAGGTGCCCGTGCTGAGGCTTTGGGAGCATCCGACACGCATATTTCGAGCACCACCGATGGTGATCAGTTCGATCTTGAAGACCGTTCGGCACTTCGTCGAGTGCAGGGTCTTTCGACCGAATTGCAAGACATTACCGACGTTGAATATCGCCAGTTGCGGCTTGAAAAAGTCGTTTTGATCGGGCTTTGGGGTGCCAACACTTTGGCCGACGCCGAAAACTCGTTGCGCGAGCTCGCTGCGTTGGCTGAGACTGCAGGTTCGCAGGTGTTAGACGGCTTGCTGCAACGCCGAGTCAAGCCTGACCCTGCCACTTTTTTGGGCAAGGGCAAAGCTGAGGAGTTGCGCCTCATGGTGGCCCAGAGCGGAGCTGACACCGTTATTGCCGACGCCGAGCTCGCCCCGAGCCAGCGCCGCAATCTCGAAGATGTTGTCAAGGTGAAGGTTGTTGACCGCACAGCGATAATCCTCGATATTTTTGCTCAGCACGCCAAGAGTCGTGAAGGCAAGGCGCAGGTTGAGTTGGCTCAGCTTGAGTATCTCTTGCCGCGTCTTAGAGGCTGGGGTGAGTCTATGTCGCGTCAGGCCGGTGGTCAGGTTGGTGGCGGCATGGGCATTGGCTCGCGTGGCCCTGGTGAAACCAAAATTGAACTCGACCGTCGCCGCATCAACACTCGCATGGCCAAGTTGCGCAAGCAGATTGTCGAGATGAAACCAGCCCGCGATACCAAACGCGCCAATCGCAAACGCAACGAGGTTCCTGCGGTGGCTATTGCCGGATACACCAATGCTGGCAAGTCTTCGGTTTTGAACCGAATGACTGCTGCGGGAGTGTTGGTTGAGAATGCGCTGTTCGCAACTCTTGACCCGACGGTGCGCAAGACTGAAACTTCAGATGGTCGCGCTTTTACGATTGCCGACACCGTGGGTTTTGTGCGCCACCTGCCGCATCAGTTGGTTGAGGCTTTTCGTTCAACTCTCGAAGAGATCGCCGATAGCGACCTTGTGGTGCACGTTGTAGATGCTTCGCACCCTGACCCGGCTGGCCAAATCGCAACCGTGCGCGAGGTGATCGGCGAGGTTGGTGCGTTAGATATTGCTGAGCTGATTGTTTTCAACAAGATTGATTTAGCTGACGAAACAACCCGAATGGCCTTAAGGGGTCTCGAGCCTGACTCGATTGAGGTCTCGGCCCGAACTGGTGAGGGTTTTGATCGGTTGCTTGCCGAGATCGCGCGCAGGTTGCCTGAGCCAGACATCATGATTGAGGTGCTGGTGCCTTATGAGCGAGGTGACTTGGTTTCACGCTTGCACATAGCTAGCCGCATCGTGAGTTTGGAATATGCTGCTGAGGGCACGCAGATAGTTGCTTTTGTGAAACCTGAGTTGGCTGCTGAGTTGCGCCAGTTCGCTGTGGCAAGAGGCTAGCAGCCGGTCGCGAGCAAGTTCTTTTAGAGTTTGCGCAGCACTGTTACAACAACACCGGCGATTTCGCTGTGGGTGCCATCAATCGGGGCAAAAGCTGAGTTGCGCGGCAACAGCCAAACTTTGCCGTTTTCGCGCTTGAATGCCTTCACTGTTGCTTCACCGTCAATCATGGCTGCAACAATGTCGCCGTTCTCGGCGGTCTTTTGAGATCGCACGATCACAAAGTCGCCATCGCAAATCGCCGCGTCAATCATTGAGTCACCAACGACCTTAAGCATGAATAGATCGCCTTTGCCGGTGAGGCTTTGGGCCACCGGAAAATACTCGTCGATGTTCTGGTCGGCCAAAATCGGCACACCGGCTGCAATGCGACCAACCAGTGGCACAAAGTTCATTCCGTCGCGGCTAGGTGCGTTTTCAAAATCGATTGATTCTTCTTCGTCGAGCCAGCCTTCGGGCATTTCTACTAGTTCAATCGCGCGGGCGCGGTTTTCGGCCTTGCGCACGTAGCCGGCCTTTTCAAGTTCATCAATCTGATACTTAACACTTGAGACTGCGGTTAGACCTACCGCCTCACCAATTTCGCGCAGGTTGGGGCCAAAGCCAAGACTCTTTTGCAGGTTGGCGATTGCGCGCAGAATCTGCTCTTGGCGGTTGCTGAGCGTGGTCTTGCTGTTGCGGCGAAACTCTAGTTCGTGCATTTTCGGCCTTTCGTCTGCCGCTTTTATAAAAATGTCGCAGGCTGCCACGACAATCTTGCTTTAGCGGTTCTATCGAAACTTTATTCGATAAAACCACAGAAATCAAACATCTTTTCGAAACATTTGCAAAAAATTGTTGACAAAACTTGTTTTTTGTTCGAAACTATGTTCGAAAGCGAACAGCTGTTCGAACAAATGGTTTAGCAAAAGTACACCAGCTCGAACAGTACCAAATGTCGGTTTTAGAGAAAGAAAGCAAAATGAGCGTTTCAACCAACACCAACTCTCAGGTTTTTCGCGGCGCAGCTGCACCAGCCCGGTTTGTTCGCCCAGTCGTGGCCGCCAAGGGCATCAACTATGCGCGCCGTCGAGTGATGGCCGTGGTGGTTCTTTTGGTCGCTCTATTAGCTGTGGCATTCAATATGCTTCAAACTCAGTCAGCTGGTGCAAGCGCGCACACTGGCAAAGCCAGCTTTACTTATGTTTACGTTGCTCCCGGTGACACCCTGTGGTCAATCGCAACCAAGTACGCACCAGAGAAAGACCCACAGCAAGAGATCACCGACATTCAGAACCTAAATGCCTTGAACAGCTCAGATGTTGTTCCTGGTCAGCGACTAGCGCTGCCTTAGGCGTTAACCTAGAGAGGTGACTTCTCTAGACGACCTACCGATTCGCCCTGACCTGGTTGGGCTCAAGCCATATGGGGCACCTCAGTTGAGCGTGCCTGTATCTCTAAATGTCAACGAGAACACCCACCAGATTCCTGAGGCTGTAGCAGTCGACATCATCTCGCGCTTAGCCGAGAGCCTGCTTTCAATCAACCGTTACCCTGACCGCGAGTTTGTTTCGCTTCGTCAGACACTTGCCGATTATTTGAACGACAATTTGGGCAGCTCGCTAAACGTTGCAAACATTTGGGCTGGCAACGGCTCAAACGAAGTTTTGCAGCACATCTTTCAAGCCTTCGGCGGCCCGGGTCGCAAGGCGCTCGGCTTTAAGCCAACCTATTCGATGTATAAGCTCATTGCTCAGGGCGCCCAAACGGCCTATGTTGATGCCGAGCGTGACGAGCGTTTTGAACTGAGCGTTCAGACTGTGCAGGCGGGCATCAGAGCCGCAAAACCACACTTGGTTATGCTCTGCTCGCCCAATAACCCAACTGGAACCCCAGTTTCGCTAGAAGTGATCGTTGCGGCCTACGATGCCTTGCAAGAAACCACCGGAGGCATTTTGGTGGTTGATGAAGCTTATGGTGAGTTTGCTGATGACCAAAGCCAGTCAGCAATCACACTGCTCGAAGGTCGGCCAAAACTGTTGGTAAGCCGCACAATGAGCAAAGCTTTTGCATTTGCTGGGGCCCGCGTAGGTTACCTCGCTGCTGACCCGGCAGTTGTCGATGCGCTCAGACTTGTGCGCTTGCCCTATCACCTGTCTGCATTCACCCAGGCTGCTGCCGAGGGTGCTCTGGCTCACAGCGCTGAAATGCTGCGAACCGTTGATGAAATTCGGGTTCAGCGCGACCGAATCGTCGCAGAACTCACCGCGATGGGTCTTGACCCGTATCGCACCGAGTCAAACTTTGTTCTTTTTGCTGGGCTTGACAATGCTGCCGAGGTTTGGCAGCTGCTGCTCGACCAAGGTGTCTTAGTGCGAGACGTAGGCATTGCTGGCACACTTAGGGTTTCTGCTGGCACCGAGTCAGAGACCTCTCGTTTTTTGCAAGCTTTGCGCCAAGTGATAGGCCAGTAGCACCCGCTAGTTTTTCGGTCGCTGCCCTGCCATTCACGCTAGAATTCAGTCAGAAACCACCACAACTTAGGAGGTTCGTCGATGAATCGCATCGCAACCCTAACTCGCAAGACTTCAGAGTCATCAATCGAGCTTTCGCTTAATCTTGACGGCACAGGCCGCAGCGAGATTTCGACAACTGTGCCGTTTTTTGACCACTTGCTAACGGCTTTTGCTAAGCACTCATTGGTTGACTTGGCTGTGCGCGCAACTGGTGACACCCACATTGACGTTCACCACACCGTTGAAGACACAGCGATTGTGCTTGGTTTGGCCATCAAACAAGCGTTGGCCGACAAAGCCGGCATTGGTCGCTACGGCGATGCAACCGTGCCTTTAGATGACGCTCTGGCTCGCGCTGTGGTTGACGTGTCTGGCCGCCCCTATCTTGTGCACAGCGGCGAACCTGCGGGTTTTGAGTACCACTTGATTGGTGGGCACTTCACTGGGTCGATGATCCGTCACGTTTTTGAGGCTATTGCGTTCAACGCCGGACTAACCCTGCACGTTGAGGTGCTGACGGGCCGCGACCCACACCACATTGCCGAAGCCGAGTTCAAAGCTTTTGCTCGTGCGTTTCGCAAGGCTGTAGAGCCAGATGCTCGAGTTGAGGGAATTCCTTCGACCAAGGGCGCTCTGTGACTCCATCGCCAAAAGTTGTAGTTCTTGACTATGGCAGCGGCAATGTTCATTCGGTAGCTAAGGCTCTGCAGGTTGCTGGCGCCGAAGTTTCGCTGACCGGCAATTTTGAACAGGCCATGGCTGCCGATGGTCTGGTTGTTCCCGGAGTTGGTGCTTTCGACGCCGTAATGAAGCAGCTTGGCACCGTAAAAGCGGCCGAGCTGATTGACCGCCGATTGACCATGGGCAAAAAAGTGCTGGGCATTTGCGTAGGTTTGCAGGTTATGTTCGAAAGCGGCAACGAGCACTTAATCGAAACCGAAGGTTTGGGCCAGTGGCCTGGCAAAGTTGAGCTGCTGCCCGCACCGGTATTGCCTCACATGGGGTGGAACACCGTGCGGCCACCGGTCGGCTCAAAACTTTTTGACGGCATCGCTGACGAACGTTTTTATTTTGTGCACAGCTATGGCGTTCTGAGTTGGCCGCTGGCAGACACTGGTGAAATCATTCCAACCAGTGTTACCTGGGGTGAATACGGTGCACCGTTTATTGCAGCTGTCGAAAATGGGCCGCTGAGCGCAACCCAGTTTCACCCCGAAAAATCGGGTCAAGCGGGAATCCAACTTCTCACCAACTGGGTAAACACTCTCTAACTTTGCACCGACTCAACAGACCTGTCACCACTAAAAATAACCTTGCGAACCGAAAGAACCACCGTGAAAAAACTTGAACTTCTGCCAGCCGTTGATGTGCGCGACGGCAAAGCCGTGCGTCTGACTCAAGGCGAATCAGGCTCAGAGACCGACTATGGCAGCCCGCTTGAGGCGGCCCAAAACTGGGTTGACGCTGGTGCCGAATGGATTCACCTTGTTGACCTCGACGCAGCTTTTGGCACTGGCGACAACCGCGCGCTGATTCGCGATGTTGTGGCCGCGATGAAAGACGTGAAGATCGAGTTGAGTGGTGGCATTCGCGACGACGCTTCGCTTGAGGCCGCGCTGGAGTTTGGTGCTACCCGCGTGAACTTGGGCACTGCGGCTCTTGAAGACCCTGAGTGGACTGCCAGCGTAATCGAGCGCTTCGGCGACGCAATCGCCGTGGGCCTTGATGTGCGAGGCACAACTTTGGCAGCTCGCGGTTGGACTCGCGAAGGTGGCGAACTCTTTGACGTTCTTGCTCGTCTCGACGACGCTGGCTGTGCTCGTTATGTTGTAACCGACGTCACCAAAGATGGCACGCTTCGAGGCCCAAACCTTGAACTGCTCAAAGACGTAATGGCCAAGACCACAAAACCGGTCGTTGCTTCGGGCGGCATTTCGTCGCTGCAAGATATTCGCGATTTGGTTGCACTAGCTGACCTCGGTCTCGAAGGAGCAATCTTGGGCAAGTCGCTTTATGCGGGCAAGTTCACGCTCGAAGAGGCTCTAGCTATCGCTAACCGCGAAGTCGCCTAACACCGGCTTCGCGCTGAGAACGAAATAAACGCATGACCGTCAACCACGACCACGAGCACATCAACCAAAATCCCTTTGCCGACTCGGCTGGTCGCCCTTGGCAAGGTCGCAGTTTTGAGCCAAACCCGCACGCCAACGATGACGGCTCAGCAGACCCAGTTTTGCTTGCTGCGCTCGCCGAGTTTCGCACTTCGCACTATGCCGCGGTTGCAGCTTTTGAGTCGGGGCGGGGCGCCGAGTGGGCTGACCCAAGCCCGGTGATAGCTGCGATTCGTGAGGCTCGCCTGTTGATTCCAATGGTGGCAAGTCTTGGCGAAGCCGGCGAAGGCGCCCACGGCCAAACCGTCGACAAAAGTGCAGACCTAGCCATTGTTACCGTCGAAGGCCCTGATGGCCGCGCGGCCATGCCAGCTTTTACCTCTATGGCCGCGATGGCTGCTTGGAACAAAGATGCTCGCCCGATTCCAATCGGCGCCAGAAAGATTTGCCTCGCTGCGGCCGCCGAGCAAACCACGCGCGTGGTGCT
>CAISOV010000067.1 GCA_903887175.1 uncultured Micrococcales bacterium | reverse complement strand
GGCGCCTAGAGGAACAATCATGAACTCTTGAATGTCAACGCCGGTGTCAGCGTGTGCGCCACCGTTGATGATGTTCATTAGCGGCACAGGCAATACATAAGCGTTTGGGCCACCTAGGTAGCGGTAAAGCGGCTGGCCAGTTGCCTCAGCAGCGGCACGAGCGTTGGCAAGTGAAACACCCAAGATTGCGTTTGCACCTAAGTTTGACTTGTTCTCGGTGCCATCAACGGCAATAAGCGCTGCGTCAACAAGGCGCTGGTCTAGAGCGTCGAAGCCAACAAGAGCTTCATCGATGGTCTCAATAACAGCCTTCACTGCGTTCTGAACACCCTTGCCTAGGTAACGACCCTTGTCGCCATCGCGGCTTTCGTGTGCTTCAAAAGCACCGGTTGATGCGCCTGATGGCACAGCTGCGCGGCCAAAGCTGTCGTCTTCTAGCAGAACTTCAACCTCAACGGTTGGGTTGCCTCGTGAGTCAAGAATCTCGCGGGCGCCAATGGCTTCAATGATTGACAAGGGGGTCTCCTCTATTCGCCTGCGATTGCAGGTCACTTGCGTGGTTTATTTATTTGCAAAGGTGCCTTACGGCATACGCCAAGAAATGGCTAAAAACTTCGTTGTAGTCTGCTCACAAGTTTACTTGGTGAAGCGTGGCAGTTTGGTGAACGCGAGGTTGCTAATGTTTAGCGACCTTCGGGTTAGGCCGCTACTTGCTCAACCGGAACAAGCGCCAGCTTTAGATCGAGCGCCTTTGCTAAGCGACTTAGTGTGTCGCGCGTTGGGTTAGCTTTGCCTTTTTCGATTCGGCAAATCATTGCCTGTGGAATCTTGCTGGCCTCGGCGAGCTGCTCTTGCGTCATATTCTTTGAGATGCGGCGATCACGAATCGCGCAGGCCATGAACCAACGCTCATAGCGGTCATCGATTTCTGCCTGGATCTCGGCAATGCGCTCCGGGCTGACGCCGCGCTCAGCTTCATACTTTTTTATGAACTCATTGATTTCAATCATTGCTCAACTCCTTATGTCAAAGATTGCATAAAAATTTTGTTTATTCAACGTTTCTCGCGGGCTTTTTCGATTTGCTTATTCTGATGCGCAGGGCTGGAATTTTTCTTTTTGTCATAAAACCAAACTATTTTTAGAAAATTGTTTGGTTCAAGATAAAAGAACAGCCTGATCAAAACACGTGGGTTTCTTCGAAGCCTGATTTCAAATAAGCCGCCACCTAGGGGCTGAAAGATTCCAGGCACTTGTGCGTCAGTTCTAAAAGTCGTCGCCGCTTTTGAGAGTTCTCGTGTGATCCAGAGGTCATCGTGACTACCGTTTTCAAAGCTCTTCAAGAATTTTCGAAAAGCAGGTTCGTCGGCTAAGACGAAGGTCCACTTGGCGTGAGGTTGAGTCTGCGACGGCATGAGGCCAGGCTAGCCAGCCGAAGGGCTCCGTCAACCTGAGCGCGAGATAGTCGTGCAGAAGGGCGCGTGATTGCGTTTGTTTGCAATCACTCAAGAGTTAGGTTGCGCGCTGGCAAGTGGCGACGCTAGGCCAGGGCGCGGGG
>CAISOV010000066.1 GCA_903887175.1 uncultured Micrococcales bacterium | reverse complement strand
CGCACAAAATATTTGATGTTGTCAAAGTCGATGCCGCTAAGGTCTGAACCCCAGCTTGGCATTGGTTTGCGAAGAAAATACTCAAAACCCTTCAGACGATTTTCAAGCATCCATTCTGACTCTGATTTTTTGCCCGAAATGTCTCGAACCACAGCCTCGTTGATTCCGCGAACTGCCGCCTGGCCTGCTTTATCTGAATCTGACCAGCCGAATTCATAGACACCTAGGCTGTCAAGTTCGGGGCGTTCAATGATGTTCTCAGACATGCTGACCCTTCTGTGGTTCGCTTATTTCGTTCATGTGCAACAACCTGAAGTTGAGCTCAAAGTATTCCAGCGATTTCGTGCAACACTTGAATAAGTTGCTTGCTATCGGGCTTCGTTGCCTGCTGGTTCAAAGTTCAAGTTTAGCTATGACTGGCTTTTGACACTAGCCCCAAACGCAGGCACTTTAGAGTTTTGGGTCTGAAAGGGCTGATTTTGAATCGTTTAGCTTCGTTGTGGTTAAAACCCGCTGATTGGGCAGGTTTGCGACTGGCCAGTCAGGCTCGTTTTTGGGCTTGGGTGTCACTCGCAAGTGAGATTCTGATCGTTGTTACCGGTGGCGTGGTGCGTTTGACCGGGTCAGGGCTAGGTTGCACTGACTGGCCTGAGTGCACCGCCGGCCACCTGACTACTACCCCAGCCCAAGGAATCCATGGCGCTATTGAGTTCGGCAACCGAATGCTCACTGGAGTTTTGATTTTCGTTGCGCTATTCACCCTGTTGGCCGTTCGTGGCGCCATGCTTCGCTCTGCGACCCGCATGGCTTGGGTGTTGATTGCGGGCATAGCTGTTCAGGCAGTTGTAGGAGGCGTTACTGTTTGGATCAAATTGGTTCCATGGCTGGTAGGCGTTCATTTTGTCTTGAGCGCCGTGATGATTGTGTTGTCTTGCATTCTGGTTTGGCGGGTTTATCAACCTCAACACCGAACCATGCCTCAGCTGGCTTACAGATTAGCGAATCCCCTAGTTTGGCTGGGTGGCCTAGTTGTCTTCATTGGTGTGCTAACCACTGGGTCTGGGCCTCACGCCGGCGACATCAACTCAGTTCGCAACGGGCTCTCATTTGAGATTCTTGAAAAAGTGCACAGTGTTCCTGCTTATTTGCTGCTGATACTCGAAATCATTCTGTTCGCAGTGCTTTTGCGACATGATCTGCGTCGTCAACCTCGTGAAAATCGGCTGGCAACTATCGTGCTCGGAATCCTTCTGTTGGCGACGATCTCACAGGCCCTGTTGGGTATAGTTCAGAGTTATCTGGTGACACCCGCTGTGCCTGCTCTATTGGTTGGCTTTCATATGTTTGGCGCGGCAACGCTGGTGGCGCTTTTGACCTTTGCCTGGTTGACGGTGCATGGCAAAACTTTAGATTCAGCGCCAGAGAATAACGCTAACTAAAAGCCATGGCTCGATTGCATTGGTTTCGCAAAGACCTTCGCCTAAACGACAACGAGGCGCTAGCTGAGTGTGTCGCAGCTGCCGTCAAAGATGGCGATCGCGAGGTCACTGCCCTCTATGTGTTCAACATGAGTGAGTTCGCTGCGCTTTCAGCAATCAGGCAACATTCACTTCGAGCCGGGGTAGCTGCACTTGCTGATAGCGTTTCGACCCTCGGTGGCGAACTAAACGTTCAACAGGCATCGGGTGGTTTAGCTGGACTGGTTTCAGCTATCGTTCGCTTAGCGCAGGCCGCTGAAGCCAAAGAGGTTCACGCGATGCGCCTTTATGACCCAGCGGGCGTAGCCGAACAAAACGCCGTAGGTGTTGCGCTGCAAGCCGACGGCATCTTTTTGCGTCTTACCGGCAGCAACTATGCCGTTGCGCCGGGCAGCGTGCTAAAGGCCAGCGATGGGCTGCCCTATCGGGTTTACACGCCGTTTTACAAGGCCTGGGTTGAGCACCTGCCAGTTGGGTCAGCCTCAGCACCAAAGCCACTGCCCCAGCTTGGGCAAAACTGGCGCTCGCCGAAAGTAGCCCAGTTGGCGCCAAGTCAAGGTTTGCCAGAGTGCACCCAAGCAGCACCGTTTCGGGTAATCGCTGGCGAGCAATATGCTTTGCAAACCTTCGAACGTTTCAGGCAACGAGCGCTCGCCGACTATGCCGACAACCGCAACCGAGCTGACCTCAGTGGCACTTCACACCTCAGCCACGCGTTAGCTCACGGTGAGGTTCACCCTCGCACGTTGCTTGCGCAACTTGGTGATTCAAAAGGTGAAGAGGTTTTTCGCAAAGAGCTCGCCTGGCGCGAGTTTTATGCAGATGTGCTTTGGCACAACCCGCATTCACTAAACGACTATTACGCTCCAATCTTTTCGAAGATGCGATATGACACCGGCCAGCTTGCAGAGGCTCGACTAGCGGCCTGGCAGAGCGGAAAAACTGGTTACCCCATGGTCGACGCGGGCATGAGGCAGTTGTTGGCTGACGGTTGGGTGCACAACAGGGTTCGCATGATTGTGGCTTCGTTTTTGGTTAAAGACTTGCACCTCGAGTGGCAGCAGGGCGCGGCCTGGTTTGAGCGTCACCTGAGCGACTTTGACCCAGCTTCGAATGCCCACGGATGGCAGTGGACTGCTGGCACCGGCACTGATGCGTCGCCCTATTATCGGGTTTTCAACCCGGTCATGCAGGGTCTAAAGTTTGACCCAAACGGCGATTATGTGCGCAAATATGTGCCTGAGTTGCGCCACCTTGAAGGCGCCAGCGCTCATGAGCCCTGGAGTGTTGCTGATGGTCATGCGCTGGGCTATGCCGAAAGAATCGTTGATCACAGCATTGAGCGTCAAGAATCGCTGGTTCGCCTAGAGGAGCTCAAAGCCCTGCGATAGCTCGCTTCGCTAGATTGGCGAATTCCTCTAGAAAAAGGCAATGTGCATTAGCGGGTCTAGCGCAACCGCCAAAAACAACACCGTCAAATAGGTAATCGAGCCGTGAAATAGTCGCATCGGGTTCTTAGGGTCGCCGACTTTGCCATCTTGATAAAGCACGTAGGCCTCAAAAACGAACCAAGCACCACTGGCAAAAGCTAGAACGCTATAAATGGCACCCATGCCAGCGGCAGGAATCAAAATCAGCGTTGAGACATAAAGCGCCCAACTATAAAGAATGATTTGAATGCCCACCACGCCGGGTTCCGCGACCACCGGCAACATTGGCACATTGGCTGCCGCGTAATCTTTTTTATATTTCATGGCAAGTGGCCAGTAATGCGGGGGCGTCCACAAGAAAATAATCAGGAACAACACCCAAGCGCCGATTTCTATGGTCTGGGTTACTGCCGACCATCCGATAAGAACAGGCATGCAACCAGCTGCACCACCCCAAACAATGTTTTGCGGTGTGCGGCGTTTGAGCAACATTGTGTAAATCAGAACATAAAACGCGATTGCAGCAACCGAAAGTGCAGCCGAAAGCCACCCGCCAACGATCCAAAGCCAAATCGTCGAAACCAATGCCAGCACCCAAGCAAAAATCAAAGCCTCAGTTTTTGAAAGCTCGCCGGTGACCAGCGGGCGGCCTTTGGTTCGGCCCATAATCTTGTCAATGTCGGCGTCGATGTAACAGTTGAATGCGTTAGCTGAACCTGCGCTTAGCGCCCCGCCAATCAGGGTGCCTAAAACCAGCCACCAAAATTTGCCAAATTCGCCGATGCCGTGGTTGGCCAAAATCATCGTCGGCACAGTGGTGATAAGCAAAAGCTCAATCACGCGGGGTTTAGTGAGAGCAACATAAGCTTTAGCTTTTGCTGTGAAGGGGCTTTTTGTGGCGTTTGAAGAACTCATCTTCTCAAGTCTAAATGCCCTAGAGGTATAGACTTTTACTTGTTGTGGAATGAAAGGTTCGCCTAAGGGTTGACTTTGACATAAGCACCAAGAATCAGGGCGATGGAGCCAAAATCATTTGAGCGTTCGCTAAATTTCTCGAGCGTATCTTTCATAAAAATAAGGAGACGTCCTTGTCAGAATTCCAGTGGTCAGAACTTGACTCTAAGGCCGTAGACACCGCTCGTGTGCTAGCCGCCGACGCGGTTGAAAAGGTTGGCAATGGCCACCCGGGAACAGCGATTAGCTTGGCACCGGTTGCTTACTTGCTGTTCAACAAGGTGATGCGTCATGACCCTTCTGATGACCGCTGGCTTGGCCGCGACCGCTTTATTCTTTCAGTTGGCCACAGCTCGCTAACAATCTATAACCAGCTTTATTTGCACGGATACGGCCTCGAGCTCGACGATCTAAAAGCGCTGCGCACCTGGGGTTCTGCAACACCTGGTCACCCTGAATATGGTCACACTAAAGGTGTTGAAATCACCACTGGTCCATTGGGTCAGGGTTTGGCTTCGGCCACCGGCTTTGCTTATGCGGCTCGCTTTGAGCGCGGCTTGTTTGACCCGAAAGCGCCAGAGGGCACCAGCCCTTTTGACCACTTTGTCTATGTAATTGCTGGCGACGGCGACATGCAAGAGGGCGTAACCGCTGAGGCTGCTTCGCTTGCCGGCCACCAGAAACTCGGCAACCTTGTCGTGATCTATGACTCAAACCAGATTTCAATCGAAGACGATACCAACATTGCCTTCACCGAAGACGTTAGCGCTCGCTATCAGTCTTATGGTTGGCACACTCAGGTTGTCGACTGGAAGAAAACTGGCAACTACGTTGAAGATGTTGCCGAGCTTTACCGTGCCATCGAGGCAGCCAAAGCTGTCACCGACAAGCCCTCACTTATTACTTTGCGCACCATCATCGGCTGGCCTTCGCCTAAGAAGCAAAACAGTGGCAAGATTCACGGTTCGGCCCTAGGCGCTGAAGAACTTGCCGGCCTCAAGACTGTTCTTGGCTTTGACCCAGAAAAGACTTTTGAGGTTGACCCTGCAGTTATCGCTCACACCCGCGGCTATCAGAAGCATGCCGACTCGGTGCGCGCCACCTGGCAGGCACAGTTTGATGCCTGGGCTAGCGAAAACGCTGATGCCAAAAAGCTTCTTGACCGAGTTGTCAGTGGCCAGGCTCCGGCTGGTCTTGCTGACGCTCTGCCAGTGTTCGATGGCGGCACCGAGGTTTCAACACGTGCAGCTTCGGGCAAGGTCATAAACGCACTTGCTGCAGTGATGCCAGAGCTTTGGGGCGGTTCTGCTGACCTCGCTGAGTCGAACCTAACCACAATCAATGGCGCTAAGTCATTTGTTCCTGCTGAATGGTCAACCCACGAGTGGAACGGCGACAAGTTTGGTCGCGTGCTTCACTTTGGTATTCGTGAGCACGCAATGGGTGCAATCTTGAACGGCATCGTTTTGCACGGAAACACCCGCGCATTCGGTGGCACCTTCTTGATTTTCAGCGACTACATGCGCCCAGCGGTGCGTCTAGCAGCGCTTATGAAGGTTCCAACCATTTTCGTCTGGACTCACGACTCAGTTGCTCTAGGTGAAGACGGCCCAACTCACCAGCCAATCGAACAGATTGCAACTTTGCGTGCGATTCCTGGTCTAGACATTGTTCGCCCCGGCGATGCCAATGAGACTGCTTATGCATGGAAGGCCATGTTGGAACGTCGCGAAGGCCCAGCCGGCATTGCGCTAACTCGCCAAAACATTCCGGTGTTTAAGCGCGGCGAAGCCGATGCCACCGGCACAGTATTCGCTGGAGCCGAGAACACAGCCAAGGGTGCCTACACACTTGTTGACGCTGCAAACGGCGCGCCAAAAGTGATTTTGATAGCTACCGGTTCTGAGGTTCAGCTAGCGGTTAACGCTCGCGAGCAGCTTGAAGCTGCCGGCATTGCAACTCGTGTGGTCTCAGCGCCTTGTCTCGAGTGGTTCGACGAACAATCTGCAGAATATCGCGAAAGCGTTTTGCCAGCGGCAGTTACAGCCCGAGTTTCAGTTGAGGCAGGTCTTTCACTCGGATGGTCGAAGTACATCGGTCTAGGCGAAAGCGTTTCGATCGAGCACTTCGGCGCATCGGCTGACTACAAGACCCTATTCACTCAGTTCGGCATCACCACCGAAGCTGTTGTAGCCGCCGCGCACAAGACTTTGGCTCGCGCTTAGGCGCATCCTCTTTTAGAACTATTCAAGACTTCGAAGAAAGCAGAACAAAATGACCAGCCCACTAGCCCAACTAGCCGCAAACGGCGTCAGCATCTGGCTTGACGACCTGTCACGTCAGCGCATCACCTCGGGTGGTCTGCGCGACATCATCACCAACCGAAGCGTTTCAGGTGTAACCACCAACCCAACTATTTTTGCTGGCGCTCTTTCAAAAGGTGAGGGCTATGGCCCGCAGGTAGCTGAACTTGCCGCTAAAGGCGCGAGTGCTGCCGAAGCCGTGTTCGAAATTACCACCCAAGATGTGGCTGACGCTTGCGACATTTTTGCGGGTGTCTATGCGCAGTCGAAAGGTTTTGACGGTCGCGTTTCAATCGAAGTTGAGCCAGGTTTAGCCCACGACACAGCCGGCACCGTCGCTCAAGCAAAACAGCTGTTCGCAAAAGTCAACCGCGAAAACGTCATGATTAAGATTCCTGCGACCAAAGCTGGTCTTGGCGCAATCACCGAAGTAATCGGCGAGGGAATCAGCGTTAACGTCACACTGATCTTTTCGTTGGCTCGTTACCACGAGGTAATCGCCGCCTATATCGCAGGTGTTGAGAAGGCACAGGCTGCCGGCCACGACATCAGCAAGATCCACTCGGTCGCATCGTTCTTTGTGTCACGAGTTGACCTAGAGATCGACAAGCGTCTGACCGCAGTTGGCACCGAATCTGCACTGGCGCTCAAGAGCAAGGCTGCTCTTGCAAACGCGCGTTTGGCCTACCAGGTTTATGAGCAAGACTTCGCAACCGACCGTTGGGCCGCTCTGGCAGCGGCTGGCGCAAACAAGCAGCGCCCGCTAATGGCTTCGACCGGCGTAAAAGACCCAAACCTTAGCGACACCCTGTATGTCACCGAATTGGTTGCGCCAGAGCTAGTGAACACCATGCCTGAAAAGACCATGGAGGCCGTTTATGACCACGGTATCGTTCCAACCAACTCAATCACCTCGCACTACGCAGACGCTCAGGCAGTGCTTGACGCCGTTGCTGCTGCCGGCGTTTCTTATGACGACGTAACCGAGTTGCTAGAAACCGAAGGTGTTGACAAGTTTGTTGTGTCTTGGAACGAGCTTCTCGAGACTATTTCAGCATCGTTGAAGGCAGCTAACTAATGTCACTAAAGGTTGCTGTTGCAGGCAAAACTGCTGCCGCCGTTGCTGCCACGATTGATTCTCTGGTGGCTGACAAAGTGGCCAGCCGAATCGCCGCCAAAGATTTCACTCTATGGGGCAAAGACGCTGAAGCTGAAAGCTCAATTCGCCTCGGCTGGGTCACATCTGCAACCGACAGCGCTCCCCAAGTTGCTGGCATTTTGGCACTTCGCGATGAGTTTGCAGCCAAGGGCGTTAACCGTTTTGTGCTTTGCGGCATGGGCGGTTCGTCGCTGGCACCTGAGGTAATCACATCAACGGCAGGCGTTGAACTGGTTGTGCTCGACTCAACCAACGCCGATCAGGTTGGCGCAGCATTGGCTGGCGACCTCGCTCGAACCGCTATCGTGGTGTCTTCAAAGTCGGGTTCAACCGTTGAGACTGACTCGCAAAAGCGCGTTTTTGAAAAAGCTTTCACCGATGCCGGCATCGACAAAACCGAACGTGTTGTTATTGTTACCGACCCAGGTTCGCCGATGGAGGCCGCTGCTAAAGCAGATGGCTATCGAATTTTTAATGCTGACCCAACCGTGGGCGGCCGCTATTCAGCTTTGACTGCGTTTGGTCTAGTGCCAAGTGGTCTTGCTGGCGCTGATATCGCTGGCTTGCTGGCAGATGCCAACTCGGTGGCTGGCATGTTGTCGGCCGATGATGCTTCGAATCCAGGCTTGATTCTTGGTGCAGCTTTGGCTCGCACCGCGAACGGCACCGGCTTTGCTGACAAAGTTGGCATTGTGACTGACGGCACCAAAATTGTAGGTTTTGGTGACTGGGCTGAGCAGCTAATTGCTGAGTCAACCGGCAAAATTGGTCGCGGCGTTCTGCCGGTAGTGCTTGAGTCAAACAGCCCTGAACTTGCAGTTGCAGCCGCCGACCTTGTCGTTGCTCGACTTGTCGCCGACGCCAACACTGCTCAAGGCAACGAAGTAGCCACATCTGGCTCGCTTGGCGCCCAGTTCTTGCTTTGGGAATTCGCTACCGTGGTGGCAAGCCGGCTCTTAGGCATCAACCCATTCGACCAGCCAGATGTTGAATCGGCAAAGATTGCAGCTCGAGGCATGCTTGAGCAACGAGCAGCGGTTATTCCTGCAAAGTTTGTTGCCGACAACATCGAAGTTCGCGCAACCGAATTATCGTTAGAGGGCGCTGCATCAATCGAAGCCGCCATTGATGCGCTTCTGGCTCAGGTTGCCCCTGATGGCTACATCTCGGTGCAGGCATATCTTGACCGCACCTCAGCGGTTCAGGCCGAGCAACTTCGTGATTTGATTGCTGCACGCACCGCACGCCCCGTCACTTTCGGTTGGGCACCACGTTTCTTGCACTCAACAGGTCAATATCACAAGGGCGGCCCCCGTCAAGGTGTTTATCTGCAGCTGGTTTCAGTGGCAAAGCAAGACATCGCAGTGCCTGGTCGCGACTTTACTTTTGGTGAGCTTATTGCCTCGCAGGCAGCAGGCGACGCATCGGTGTTAGGCAAGCTCGGTCGCCCGGTGCTAACCCTCACTTTGGGTGACACCGCGCAGGGTATCGCCACCGTTAAGAACGCTATCTAAGGAGTCGGCTGCTTTTATGAGCCCAGTAAAGATTTCTGCAGGCAATAACCCGTTGCGACAGTCAGAAGACCGTCGTCTAAATCGAATTGCAGGCCCAAGCAGCCTAATTATTTTTGGTGTGACGGGCGACCTTTCGCGCAAAAAGTTGATGCCAGCGGTTTATGACCTGGCCAATCGCGGTTTGTTGCCACCGGGTTTTGCGTTGGTTGGTTTTGCCCGACGTGATTGGGTAAACGAAGATTTTGCAAAGATTGTGCACGACTCAGTGCGTGAATATGCGCGCACACCTTTTAGCGAAGAGGTTTGGCAACAGCTTGCCACCGGCATTCGTTTTGTGCAGGGCGACTTTGACGACGATGCCGCATTTGACCGTTTGAAAGACACCGTTGAAGAACTCGACCGAGAACGCGGCACTAACGGCAATCACGCGTTCTATCTCTCGATTCCACCAAAAGCTTTTCCGCTGGTCACCAAACAGCTGTCGCGTTCGGGTCTGGCTACCGCAAAAACTGACGAGTTTCGACGCGTGGTTATCGAAAAGCCATTTGGTTCAGACCTAGAATCCGCTCGCGAGCTAAACAAAGTCGTCGAAGACGTGTTCCCGGCTGACTCAGTGTTTCGCATCGATCACTATTTGGGCAAAGAAACTGTTCAAAACATTTTGGCTTTGCGTTTTGCAAACCAAATGTATGAACCGCTCTGGAACTCGAACTACATCGACCACGTTCAGATCACGATGGCCGAAGATATCGGTGTTGGCGGCCGTGCTGGCTACTATGACGGCATTGGTGCTGCCCGCGATGTGATTCAGAACCACTTGCTGCAGCTTTTGGCTCTCACAGCAATGGAAGAACCAGTTTCTTTTGATGCAGCCGCTTTGCGTGCCGAAAAAGAAAAAGTATTATCAGCCGTGGTCTTGCCAAAAGATTTAGGCAAACACACCGCACGTGGCCAATATTCAGGCGGATGGCAGGGTGGCGAAAAAGTCACCGGTTTCTTAGACGAAGATGGAATGAACCCAAAATCTGTCTCAGAAACTTTCGCGGCAATGCGACTCGACATCAACACAAGACGTTGGGCCGGTGTGCCTTTTTATCTTCGAGCTGGCAAACGCCTTGGTCGACGGGTTACTGAAATTGCTGTTGTCTTTAAGCGTGCACCTCAAAACCTTTTTGCGGCTGACCAGACCAGCGCTCTTGGCCAAAACGCTCTCGTGATTCGCGTGCAACCTGACGAAGGCGTAACAATGCGTTTCGGTTCTAAAGTGCCCGGTGTTGGAATGCAAGTTAGAGACGTCACAATGGACTTTGGCTATGGCCACGCTTTTACCGAAGCCAGCCCAGAAGCTTATGAGCGCCTGATTCTCGACGTTTTGCTCGGTGATCCACCACTGTTCCCCCGGCACGAAGAAGTTGAACTTTCGTGGATGATTCTTGACCCGATTGAAAAGTACTGGGCAACCCAAGGCCAACCAGAGCAGTACCGCCCTGGCACCTGGGGCCCCGCTTCAGCAGATCGAATGATGGATATTGACGGCCGTGCTTGGAGACGCCCATGATTGTTGACCTACCTAACACCACTATTAGCAAAGTTTCAAAGAAGCTTGTTCAAATTCGCGAAGATGGCGGAGCAGTAGCGCTCGGCCGCGTATTAACACTGCTAATCGAAACTGACTTTAAGGGCATTGAGCGCGCCATTGCGGCTGCCAACGAAGCAAGCCGCGAGCATCCGTGTCGTGTCATCGTTTTGGCTGATGACGATGCAAAGAGCAAAAAAGACGCACGTCTAGACGCGCAGATTCGAGTCGGCGGCGATGCTGGGGCTTCTGAGGTCATCGTGTTGCGCGCCTATGGCGAAGCCGCAAGCGACCCTGAGAGTCTCGTTACGGGCCTATTGTTGCCCGATGCGCCAGTTGTGGCCTGGTGGCCTGATGAAGCGCCTCTCAAGGTTTCAGCCAGCCCGCTCGGCCGCATCGCAACCCGCCGTATCACCGATGCTGCAAGCCAAAAAGACCCTCACGAATTTTTGCGCCAACTCTCAAAAGGCTATGCACCTGGCGACAGCGATTTTGCTTGGACTCGCCTAACTCTGTGGCGTGCACAACTGGCCGCGATTCTCGACCAGCCGCCCTATGACCCGGTGACCGCAGTTGAAGTTACCGGCGCAGTTGACTCACCTAGCACAGACCTTCTAGCGTCTTGGCTTGAGTTGCAGCTGCAGGTGCCCGTGACTTTGATTCGCACTAACCGAGGCAAGGCAGTGGCAGGCATTCGCGGAGTAAAACTGATTCGCAAATCAGGCGAAATCGAAATCGTTCGCAACGTGCCAGACGTTGCCACGTTGATTCAGCCAACGCAACCAACTCGCGAAATCTCTTTGCCGCGCCGCTCACTTCGCGACTGCCTAAGTGAAGACTTGCGACGACTTGACCCTGATGACATGTTTGGCAAGGTAATCACCAAAGGCATCACCCCTAAAACCCCTCGCCCGAGCTTGACCAAACTTGCTCGCGGTGCTCGCGGGTTAAAGAAATAGCCATGTCTGAAATTCAGGTTTTGCTTTGCGACGACGCGGCAGCTGTTGCTGAAACTGCGGCCGAAGCGTTCATTGAACACATTGTCGAAGTTCTTGAGCAAAAATCTGAAGCTCACGTTGTGCTCACCGGCGGCACCGTAGGCATTAAAACTTTGGCAGCCATTGCAGCTTCGGCAAACGTGAATGAAGTCGATTTCACTCGCATTCACTTTTGGTGGGGCGATGAGCGCTTTGTGGCGGCAGACAGCGCAGATCGAAACGAACTGCAGGCTCGCGACGCATTGCTCAGCAAAATCAAGATCGACGAAACAAAAGTGCACGCTTTTGGCGCAAGCGATTCAGGTTTGACTCTTGATGCCGCGGCCACCAGTTTTGCCGAACACGTTGCGGGGCTCGCGGCAATAGAAGAAATTGTGCCTGAGTTCGATGTTGTGTTCTTAGGAATCGGCCCTGACGGTCACATAGCAAGTTTGTTCCCTGGCAAGGCTGAACCCGTTTCGGGCGTTGCGGTTATTGCTGAGCCTGATTCACCTAAACCGCCACCAGCACGCCTATCTTTCACCTATGAAGCACTGAGCAGCGCACACCAAGTTTGGTTTGTAGTTGCTGGTGCCGATAAGGCCGACGCTGTTTCTGTGGCATTCGGCGAAGATTCCCGATCTTTGCCAGTTGGCCGCGTCGAAGGGCGCGATGCAACTCTTTGGTTTATTGACGAGGCCGCCGGCGCGGTTTTGGTTGAAGACTAACTAAATTCAGGATCAGTTGGTGGCAGCTGCCGCAGCGGCAGCTTCGGCTAGACGCAAGCGACGTTCGCGAACTGCAGCCACTGCTTCTTCAAGGAGATCATTAGCCTCTTCTTCGGTGCGACGCTCTTTGACATAAGCCAAGTGCGTTTTATATGGCTCGTGTTTGGCCACGACTGGCGGGTTGTCTTTGTCTTGACCCGCAGGCATGCCGCAGTTAGGGCAGTCTAGAAATTCTGGAATATCTGCTAGTTCAACGTGAGAGGCAAATTGCGGACTCTGAACATGGCCGTTTGAGCAGTAGTAGCTTCTGGTAACTCGTTCAGCACGATAACCGCGATCTTGTTCGCCCATAGGCCCGGCGCCGATTCGCGACCCCCGAATTGCTGATCCACCAGTGCTCATGTGAAATCCCCTTTAAACCTGTGTTTGAAATCTTGTTGCAGTTGACCTATTGGCGTGCTTAGTTGGTGAAGCGGGTGATTAGACCCAAAACAATGATTACGACGATCCAAACCACACCGATGATAACTGTGATGCGGTTAAGGTTGCGCTCAGCCACACCTGATGAGTTCAGGTTCGAGGTCATGCCACCGCCAAACATGTCTGACAAACCGCCACCACGGCCCTTGTGCAGCAAAATAAGCAAAGTTAGCAGCAAGCTGGTGATGCCGAGCAAGACCAAAAGAGCAACCTGAACAGCTGGCAATAGATCGTTAAACATGAGAATCCTTAAATTTGCGCCCGAAAAACGAGCTAAAGAAAATTATAGAGCTATGTGCTTCTGAAAGCGCGCAATGCCGCTGAACTCATCGGCGTCTAGGCTGGCCCCGCCGACCAAAACACCGTCTACTTCAGGGCTGCGCAAGAAGCCGGCAACGTTAGCCGCCTTGACTGAACCGCCATAAAGAATTCGGGTTGCTGATGCAACTTCGGCGCCGTGTGCACTTGCAATCGCCTCGCGAATCTTGCCGGCAACTGAAGCTGCCTCTTCGGCCGTTGCAACTTTGCCGGTGCCGATTGCCCAGACCGGCTCGTAGGCAATTACAAAATCGCCAAGCTTGTCGTGGCCAGCAAGTGCCGCCAAAGTCTGACGAATCGGCACTGCGCTTTGACCCTCGGTTTCAAGCTCTTCAAGCGTCTCGCCCACGCAAATTACTGGAACGATACCGTGGCGAAAAGCAGCCGCTGTTTTAGCTTGAATATCTGCGTCAGTTTCCTTGTGATACTGACGGCGTTCGCTGTGGCCAATCAAAACATATTTGACATCGAGCTTTTTCAAGAATGCGCCAGAGATTTCGCCGGTGTAAGCACCGCTGTCGAACTTAGACAGGTCTTGGGCGCCAAGGCCGATTTCGAACTTGTCAGCATCGATTAGGGTCTGAACGCTGCGAAGATCGGTGAAAGGTGGGAACACCGCAACCTCAGCTTCGGCATAGTTGTGACCGGCATCTTTAAGAGCCCAGGCTAGTTTTTGCACCAGGGCAAGAGCCTGCTGGTGGTCAAGGTTCATCTTCCAGTTGCCGGTGATCAGTGGCACACGATTAGTCATTTAAAACCTCCAAGCCAGGCAAGGCTTTTCCTTCTAGAAATTCCAGGCTGGCGCCACCGCCGGTCGAAATGTGACCGAACTGTTCGTCAGCAAAACCGAGAATGCGAACAGCTGCGGCAGAATCGCCACCGCCGACTACGCTCAAACCGTTGACCTCAGTGAGCGCCTGAGCAACGGCCTTGGTGCCGTTTGCAAAGGCTGCGATCTCAAAAACACCCATTGGGCCGTTCCAGAACACAGTCTTTGCTGCGGCTACTTTAGTCGCAAAGTTCTTTGCACTTTCAGGGCCAATATCTAGACCCAAACCGGTGTCACCGAACGGGCTGCTCTCGATCGCGTCGGCTGCAGTAACCGCAACCTCGGCGTCGGCGCCAAACTTAGATGCAACCACAATGTCGGTTGGTAATACAACCTCAACACCCAGCTCAGCTGCGCGTTTTAGATAGTTCTGGCAGGTTTCGATTTGGTCAACTTCGAGCAGGCTCTTGCCTACTTTGTGTCCCTGAGCGGCTAAGAATGTGAAAACCATTCCGCCACCAATTAACAGCTGGTTGACATGGGGCAACAGGTGGTCGATGACTCCAAGTTTGTCAGAGACTTTTGAGCCACCCAAAACAACCGCATATGGGCGCTCTGGGGTCTTGGTGAGGCGAGTTAGAACATCAAGCTCTTTCTCAATCAAAAAGCCGCCAACGCTCGGCAAAGCTTTTGCGAGCTCATAAACGCTGGCCTGTTTGCGGTGCACCACACCAAAGCCGTCGCTAACGAAAAAGTCACCAAATTCGGCAAGCTTAGCCGCGAACGCCTCGCGCTCAGTTGCATCTTTGCTGGTCTCGGCAGCGTTGAAGCGCAGATTCTCAAGAACCACAACTCCCCCATTAGCCAAAGCCTTAACCGCTCCGCGGGCATCACTGCCTATGGTGTCGGTAGCAAAGAACACAGGTTGACCAAGCAGTTCACCCAAACGAGAGGCAGCCGGTGCCAAAGAATACTTTGGGTTAGGCTCGCCGTCAGGGCGGCCAAGGTGTGAAATAACAACAACCTTGGCGCCCTGCTCGACTAGATATTTGATGGTCGGAACCGATGCAACGATGCGCCCATCGTCGGTGATTCGATCGCCATCGAGTGGCACATTCAAATCACAACGAATAATGACGCGTTTGCCGTCAAGCGACGGCAATGAGGCGAGGTTTCGCATGCTAAACCGATTAACCCTTGAGCTTTAGAGCTTGTTTGCTACGAGAACAGTGAGGTCAACCAAACGGTTTGAGTAGCCCCACTCGTTGTCGTACCATGAGCTGATCTTGACAGTGTTGCCGATTACCTTGACCAAGCCTGCGTCGAAGATTGACGAGTGTGGGTCGGTAACGATGTCGCTTGAAACGATCTCGTCTTCGGTGTACTTCAAAATTCCCTTTAGCGGGCCTTCAGCCGCAGCAGCCTTGTAAGCAGCCTTGATTTCTTCAACCGTCACAGTGGTCTTGCTGACCAAGGTTAGGTCGGTGATTGAGCCGGTTGGAACCGGAACGCGAAGTGCAAAGCCGTCAAGCTTGCCCTTTAGCTCAGGCAAAACAAGACCGATTGCTTTAGCAGCACCAGTTGATGAAGGAACAATGTTGATAGCTGCCGCACGTGCACGACGAAGGTCGCTGTGAGGGCCATCTTGAAGGTTCTGGTCAGCGGTGTAAGCGTGAATAGTGGTCATCAAACCGTTCTCAATGCCGAACTTGTCGTTAAACACCTTGGCAAGTGGAGCCAAGCAGTTCGTGGTGCAAGACGCGTTTGAGATGATGTGGTGGTTTGCTGGGTCATAAAGGTGCTCGTTGACACCAATAACAAAAGTCGCGTCTTCGCCGGTTGCAGGAGCCGAGATGAGAACCTTCTTGGCGCCAGCCTCAATGTGCTTTTTAGCGTCTTCGGCATTGGTGAAACGACCAGTTGACTCAATAACAATGTCAACACCCAAAGCGCCCCATCCGAGGTTAGCCGGGTCGCGCTCAGCAAGAACCTTGATGGTCTGGCTGCCAACGATGATGGTGTCACCCTCAACACGAACTTCTTCGCCAAGACGGCCCGTAACCGAGTCATACTTTAGAAGGTGAGCTAGACCCTTAGGGTCACTCAAGTCGTTTACTGCAACGATTTCTAGATCTGCACCAGACGCAAGAAGTGCGCGAAGGTAGTTACGACCAATACGGCCAAAGCCGTTGATTCCAACACGAGTTGTCATGTGGTTGTCTCCCGATTTTTTATTGGCGCCAAAAAGCGCACGTTTTTATTGTGTGTAGCTTTTGTTTGGGTTTGCCACGCGCCTTCGGGTGGAAAATCTAGTATCAGATTAGCAGTAAGCCCTTGGTTTGAGTGCGAGCTGCGTCAAAGCGAGCCTGAACATCAGGCCAAGAAACGATGCTCCAGAATGCCTTTACATAGTCAACTTTTACGTTTACGTAGTCAAGATAGAAAGCGTGCTCCCACATGTCAAGCATCAAAAGCGGAACGCTTGCCGGAGCCAAGTTTCCTTGGTGGTCATAAAGCTGTTCGATGATGAGCTTTTCACCTAAGACATCCCAAGCCAAGATGTTCCATCCGCTGCCCTGAATTCCTAACGCAGATGCGTTGAAGTGGGCGCGAAAACCATCATATGAACCGAAGAACTCTTCGATTGCTTGGGCAAGTTCACCTTCTGGCTTGTCGCCTCCGGTTGGGGCAAGGTTGGTCCAGAAAATCGCGTGGTTGATGTGACCGGCTAGGTTGAAGGCCAAGTCTTTTTGTAGCTTGTTCACCCAAGTCATGTCTTCTTTGGCACGAGCGTCTTCAAGCCCTGCGATTGCAGCGTTAGCACCGTTCACATAGGCCTGGTGGTGCTTGCTGTGGTGAAGCTCCATGATGCGACCCGAGATTGCAGGTGCGAGGTCTCCGTAGTCGTAGCTGAGGTCAGGAAGGGTGTAAAGACCCATTTGGGTGCTCCTTAAATTGCGGTTTGACTTGCCTTGTTAAATCTAATCGATATCGTCGGGCAAAAAGGCGTCTGTGCCAGGGATTCCCAAGTCTGAAGCTTTTTTATCAGCCATCGCTAAGAGACGACGGATGCGCCCAGCAATTGCATCTTTTGTCATTGGCGGGTCAGAAAGGTGCCCTAGCTCATCGAGGCTGGCCTGCTTGTGTTGCAAACGCAATGCGCCCGCATATTTCAAATGGTCTGGAGCGTCGTCGCCAAGTATCTCGAGCGCCCTAGCAACCCGGGCACATGAGGCCACTGCAGCCTGTGCTGAACGGCGCAGGTTAGCGTCGTCAAAGTTTGCTAAACGGTTTGCGGTGGCGCGCACTTCGCGACGCAAACGCATTTCTTCCCATTTCAAGACCTGGCTGTGAGCGCCCATCTGAGTGAGCATGGTCGCAATTGCTTCACCGTCGCGAACCACAACGCGAAAAACGCCGCGCACTTCGCGAGCCTTAGCGATCACTCCGAGTCGACGGGCCACACCAACTAATGCCATCGCTGCTTCATTGCCAGGAGCAGTAATTTCTAGTGCGGCAGAGCGCCCGGGGTCGGTTAGCGAGCCGTGCGACAAAAAGGCCCCTCGCCAAACCGCTTGAGCCTCAGCCACTGAACCTGAGACCAAAGTCGCCGGTAAACCGCGCACCGGTCGGCCGCGAGAGTCAAGCAAACCAGTTTGTCTGGCTAGAACGTCGCCAGCTTTGATAACTCTGATTTGATAGCGGCTGCCGCGGCGAATGCCACTCGGTGAAATAACCGCGAGTTCGCTCTCGATGCCATAAAGCTCAACCAAATCTTTCGTGACACGGCGCGCAAGTTGCGCAGTGTCAAGCTCAGCCTCGACGACCACGCGGCCTGAAATTAAGTGCAGGCCGCCGCAGAAACGCAAAATCGTCGCCAACTCAGCCGCTCGAACAGCGCTTTTAGTGATTTCGATGCGAGCAAGCTCGTCTTTAACATCGGCAGTTAGTGCCATGCTTATTCCTTGCCTAGGTCACGGTGCTTGAGGCTGAGGGCCACATCACCAATTTTTGCTAGTTCGGTAGCGATGCGCTTCGATATAGCCACCGATCGGTGCTTGCCACCGGTGCATCCGATTGCAATTGTTGCGTATCGCTTGTTTTCTTTCAGATAGCCGCGAAGCACGGGCTTTAGAGCAGCTACGTAGTTGGTTACAAATTCTTCAGCGCCTTCTTGGCCCAACACAAACTCGGCAACTTGAGGGTATTCGCCAGTGTAGGGGCGAAGTTCTTCGTTCCAAAAAGGGTTCGGCAAGAATCTGGCATCGGCAACCATGTCTGCGTCACTTGGAACACCATATTTGAAACCGAAGCTCATAACTGTGACCTGCAACTTGTGAGTCTCGATCAGCGAAAAACTTTCGGCGATGCGGTTTGAAAGTTGGTGAATATTAAGTTCGCTGGTGTCAAGAATTACGTCGGCTGCTTCTCTAAGGCTCAACAGTCGTCGACGCTCTTCGGCGATGCCGTCGAGAATGGTTCCGTCAGCCTGCAGAGGGTGTGGTCGCCGAACATTCTCGAATCGCTTCACTAATGCTGAATCGTTAGCTTCAAGAAACAGCACTTTGATGTCGACGCTTCGTGCTCGCACCAAAGCAAGGTTTGTGTTCAGTTCGCTAAAGAATTCGCCGCCGCGCACATCAATGACTACCGCCAGTCTTGGCAGCGGGGTTTCTGCCAAGCTAAACAGCTCAGCAATCGGCAACAGCATCTGCGGTGGCAAGTTATCGACGACATACCAGCCGAGGTCTTCTAGAGCTTTGCCAACGGTTGAGCGACCAGCACCAGACATGCCAGTAACAATAAGCAATTCATGTTGCTTTTTATTGTTCATCTCAACCCTTTCTGCCCTTTTAGAAGAGTCTAGCTACCGCGCGACACGCCGAAGAGCGGTTTTTGCAGAATCGTGATTTTGTAACAAAGTGTTTATCTCTTGGTTGCCCGACTCGGCGAAGTATCGACTGCTTTGAAAGCCTGAGCTTTTTGCCTTTATGAGACTGGCCGTGAACTGCTGTTTAGGGTTGTTCGGCCTGAAGGCTTTCAACTATTACTGCCGCTAGCACGTCACCGATTCCTGCAACTTGGGCAATCTCACCCTGGGTGGCTAGTCGCAAACGTTTAGCTGAACCAAAGTGCTTCAAAAGTGCGCGCACCCGTTTTTCGCCAAGACCTGAAATATCTTGCAGGGTTGATGCGATCGCGCTCGAGCGTTTTTCTCTTTGATAGGTGATTGCAAAACGGTGAGCTTCGTCTCGAATGCGCTGAATCAAAAAAAGTTCGTTGGCATTTCTAGGCAAAATCACCGGATACGCCTCGCCCGGCAACCAAATCTCTTCGAGGCGTTTAGCGATTCCGGCAATCGCGATGTCTTTGACTCCCGAGTCGCGCAACGCACGCGCTGCAGCATTCACCTGTGGTTCGCCGCCGTCAACTAAAAGCAGTCCAGGTCGATAAGCAAACTTGCTAACGGTTCCGTCAGCGGTTTTGGTTTCGTCATCGGTGGCAAGGTATTTCAATCTGCGACTCACAACTTGATAGATCGATTCGGTGTCATCAGTTGTGTTCTCAATGCTGAAACGTCGATAGTGGTCCTTTTTAGGCAACCCGTCTTCGAATACCACCATCGATGCCACTACCCCGGTGCCGCCAAGGTGCGAAACGTCAAAGCACTCGATTCTAAGTGGAGCAGTGGGTAAGTTCAGGGCTGATTGAATGCCGCTAAGCGCATCGGCGCGTGCTACAAAATCTGTGCTGCGTTTGGTTTTGTAGAGCATTAGCGCATGCTTGGCATTGGCCTCAGCAGTTTTAGCCAAGGCGGCTTTGTCGCCTCGCTGTGCAACACGAATCTCGACTTTGGTCCCTCTTAGATTGCTGAGCCACTGCGTGAGTGCCTCGTTGTCGCTCGGCAAAATGGGCACGAGAATCTCTTTGGGAATCGAATCGTTACCGACTTGACCTGGTGCGCGACTGGCATCTTCGCGGTTCTCGTCGGCGCGGGCCGTGTCGCCGTAACTATTTTGCAAAACATATTCAACAAGTTCGGGCAGGTCTCGCTCTAGTTCTTTGTCGACAACCCAACCTCGCACACCACGAATTCGGCCGCCGCGAACGATGAATTGGCTCACGGCCGCGGCGAGCTCGTCGTCGGCTACGCCAAATAGGTCAGCATCGGTTTGGTCGTTGAAAACCACCACACTTTTCTCGAGCACAGTTTCAAGCGCGATTATGTTGTCACGCAGCCTGGCTGCAAGTTCATAATTTTGGGCTTCAGAGGCTTCTGCCATTTTGGTTCTCAGCGTTGCCACGTGTTCGGTGTCGGCGCCGCCCATGAAATCAACGAACTGTCTTGCGATGGCCTTGTGTTCCGGCGGTGTAACACGTTCGATGCACGGAGCCGCACATTTGCCGATGTCACCAAGCAGGCAGGCGCGCTTTTCACGCTTGGCTCGCTGATAGATTCCGGTTGAGCAGGTGCGAACCGGGTAAACCTTCAACAAGACGTCAAGGGTCTCACGCACCGCCCAGGCCTGAGTGTAGGGCCCGAAGTATTTTGCACCCTTTATGTCGCGATTGCGTGTAATCAGCGCCCTAGGCACTTCATCGCCCAGTGTCACGGCAAGGTACGGATAACTTTTGTCATCTCTAAATTGCACGTTGAACGGCGGGTTGAATTCTTTGATCCAGGTGAATTCAAGTTGCAACGCTTCAAACTCGCTGTTAACAATCACCCATTTGACGTCGGCGGCAGATGTGACCATGCGTCGCGTTCGTTCGTGCAGGCTCTCGAGCGGGCCGAAGTAGTTGCTCAGTCGGGCCCGCAGGTTTTTAGCCTTGCCAACATAGAGCACTCGCCCATCGGCATCGAACCATCGATAAACCCCGGGTTCAGTGGGAATATCGCTGGTTTTAGGTCTAAACCAAAGCTCGTCGGCCATCGAAGTTTCTCTTTTTGGCTAGTTAAGCCAAGACCTCAGATAAAAATTTGCCAGTGAAGCTCTTTGAGTTCTTTGCCACTTGCTCAGGCGTTCCAATCGCGATGATTTCGCCACCGCCTGAACCGCCTTCTGGGCCAAGGTCAATCACCCAGTCAGCGCTCTTGATTACATCTAAGTTGTGTTCAATCACGATTACCGTGTTGCCCTTTTCAACTAGTCCGTTCAAAACCAAAAGCAGCTTGCGCACGTCTTCGAAGTGCAAGCCGGTGGTCGGCTCGTCTAAGACATAGATTGTGCGCCCATAAGAGCGACGCTGCAACTCGGTAGCCAACTTGACTCGTTGGGCTTCGCCACCCGAAAGCGTGGTTGCGCTTTGCCCGAGTCGAACATAACCAAGCCCAACGTCAACCAAAGTAACCAAAAAGCGTGCAATCGAAGAAATCGGTGCGAAGAATTCGGCCGCTTCAGCGATTGGCATTTCAAGCACTTCGGCAATGCTTTTTCCCTTATAAAGAACTTGCAAAGTCTCACGGTTATAGCGGGCTCCGTGGCAAACTTCGCAAGCCACATAAACGTCGGGCAAAAAGTTCATTTCAATCTTTAACGTGCCATCGCCACTGCAACTCTCACAGCGACCACCCTTCACATTGAAGCTGAAACGACCCTGCTGGTATCCGCGCGCTTTTGATTCTTGAGTGTCGGCAAATAACTTGCGAATGTTATCAAAAACGCCCGTATAGGTTGCCGGGTTTGATCTTGGTGTTCGGCCAATTGGGTTTTGGTCAACGTGAACAACCTTATCGAGCTGCTCAAGACCTTCAATTCGCGTATGGCGACCGGCGACACCCTTGGCTCCGTTTAGCGCGTTGGCGAGCACCTCGTACAGCACGTCATTAACCAGTGAAGACTTGCCTGAACCGCTGACTCCTGTCACCGCCGTGAAAGTGCCCAGCGGAAACTCAACGTCGACATTTTTCAAGTTATTTTCGCGCGCACCGACAACCTTGATGATGCGATTGCGATCAATCGGGCGACGCTTAGCTGGTGTGGCAATCGACTCACGCCCCGAAAGGAAAGCACCCGTGATTGATTGTTGATTGGTGAGCAAAGCCTCATAAGGGCCGCTGTGCACAACTTCGCCGCCGTTCACACCAGCACCCGGACCAATGTCGACGACCCAATCACTTGCCTTGATGGTGTCTTCGTCGTGCTCAACAACCAGCAGTGTGTTGCCAAGGTCTCGCAGCTTGATCAACGTGTCGATGAGGCGACGGTTGTCACGCTGGTGCAAGCCAATGCTCGGCTCATCAAGCACATATAGCACGCCGGTTAGACCTGAGCCGATTTGGGTGGCAAGGCGAATGCGCTGTGCTTCGCCGCCAGAAAGCGTGCCGGCAGCGCGCTCAAGACTCAAATAATCGAGCCCAACTGCCATCAAAAAGTCGAGTCTTGCGCGAATCTCGCGCAGCACCTGAGCGCCGATTTTCACGTCGCGCTCATCGAGAGTCAGACCTTCGAAAAACTCCACAGCCTTGCCGAGGCTCATGCGAGCAACATCGGCTATCGACGTTTCGGCAACTTTGACAGCAAGAACTTCAGGGCGAAGTCGAGCGCCTTCACAGTCTGGGCAAGCAACCTCACGCAAGAAGCCTGACCAGCGCTCACGTGCATAGCCCAGCTCTGATTCGAGGTATTTGCGTTCGATGTAACTTAGAACGCCCTCGAAGCCGGTGGTGTAGCGCAACTCGCGACCGTATTTGTTCTTCCACTTAACCTGAACGTCAAAGTTGTTTCCAAGCAAAACAGCCTGCTGCACCTCTTCGGGCAGTTGGTTCCAAGGAGTGTCGAGCGAAAACTCGAGATCGCTGGCCAAACCTTCGAGCATTCTTGAAAAATAGTGAAATAAACCCTTGCCCTGAGTTGACCAAGGCAAAATAACTCCCTGGTTGATGCTGGCATCAGGGTCGCCAATCACAAGCTCGCCATCGACCGACATCTTGGTGCCTAAACCGCTACAGGCTTGGCAGGCACCGAAAGGAGCGTTGAAAGAGAAAGTGCGAGGTTCAATCTCGGTTAACGAAAGCGCATGCTCATTTGGGCAAGACAGTTTCTCACTAAAAACACGAGTTTTGCCTGCCGCGCCAACTTCAAGGTCGACAAAGTCGACGACAATGCGGCCACCTGCCAGCTTGAGAGCTGTTTCGACAGAGTCTGTTAGTCGCCCAACCATGTCAGCTTTTGCCACCAAACGGTCAACAACCACTGAAATGTCATGTTTGAAAGTCTTCTTGAGAGGCTTGGCATCGGCTAGCGTCACAATTTCGCCGTCAACCACGGCGCGTGCATAGCCTTGCGAAACGAGATCTTTAAAAAGGTCGACAAACTCGCCCTTTTTTTGATCAACCAACTGAGCAAGTACCTGAAACCGAGTGCCTTCTGGCAGCTCGAGAATTTGGTCAACGATTTGTTGAGGTGACTGCTTTATGATTTTCTCGCCACACTCAGCGCAATATGGCACGCCGATTCGAGCCCAAAGCAATCTCAAATAATCGTGAATTTCGGTGATTGTGCCAACTGTGGAGCGGGGGTTGCGGTTGGTTGACTTTTGGTCAATCGAAACAGCGGGGCTTAGCCCTTCAATAAAGTCAACATCAGGGCGGTCGACTTGCCCCAAAAATTGGCGGGCATAGGCAGACAAGCTTTCGACATAGCGACGCTGCCCTTCAGCAAAAATGGTGTCAAAAGCTAGCGATGATTTTCCTGAACCGCTCAAGCCAGTGAAAACTACCATCGAATCACGCGGAACTTCAAGGTTGATGTTCTTGAGGTTGTGAACTCGCGCACCCTTGATAATGAGCTTGTTCTCGTGGTGAATGTTGGTGATAGTCATTAGAAAAGCCTAACTATGGTTTTTAAGCATGTGAACAGGTGAGAGTTTTTAAATGTGTCCAGCTTTTTCGATTTGCCGAAGTTCATGTTTAAGTTCGCTTATTTCGTCTCGCAAACGCGCCGCAAGCTCAAATTTGAGTTCGGATGCCGCCAGTTTCATTTGCTCATCGAGATCAATAACAACCGACAATATTTCGTCATAGGCCAGGCCTGCGATGCCGGGGCGGCCCCGCATGCTGTCTTCTCCGCGTTTGCCAGTGGTTGCCGTTTGTTGTTTTGCGGCGTTTTTGCTCGACTTGCCTCGGCGGTTGCTTTGCGCCTGCTCGATCAGTTCAGCCGTGTCTTGCTCTTCACGCAAAATGTCATCGGTGATGTCACTGATTTTTTTGCGCAACGGCTGCGGGTCAAGTCCGCGTTCAAAATTGTAGGCAACCTGCTTTTCGCGACGGCGATTGGTTTCGTCAATTGCGCGAGCCATCGAGTCAGTGATGCGGTCGGCATACATGTGCACTTCGCCGCTAACATTGCGGGCTGCGCGACCAATCGTTTGAATCAGCGACGTGGTCGAGCGCAAGAAACCCTCTTTGTCGGCGTCAAGAATAGAAACTAGCGAAACCTCGGGCAGGTCGAGCCCTTCACGCAGCAGGTTGATGCCGATTAGCACGTCAAACACACCTTGGCGCAACTCTCGCAACAACTCAACACGACGAAGGGTGTCGACGTCGCTGTGCAGATATCGCACGCGAACACCGGCTTCGGTTAAAAATTCGGTGAGCTCTTCGGCCATCTTTTTGGTCAGTGTCGTGACGAGCACACGCTCATCTTTAGCTGCCCGAACGCGAATCTCTTCGAGCAGATCATCGATTTGCCCCTTGATTGGCTTGATCACGACTTTGGGGTCGATAAGCCCCGTTGGTCGAATAATCTGCTCCACTACCCCATCAACTAGAGCCATTTCGTATTTGCCAGGGGTCGCCGAAAGATAAACGGTTTGCCCGACTCGCTCTTTAAACTCGGCGAATTTGAGTGGGCGGTTATCCATGGCGCTGGGCAAACGAAAACCGTGTTCAACAAGGGTTCGCTTGCGGCTGGCATCGCCTTCATACATTGCGCCGATTTGAGGCACGGTCACGTGTGATTCGTCGATCACCATTAGAAAATCTTCGGGAAAATAGTCAAGCAGGCAGCTTGGCGCAGTGCCAGGTTCGCGACCGTCGATGTAGCTCGAATAATTTTCGATTCCTGAGCAAAAGCCGAGCTCTCGAATCATCTCTAGGTCGAAAGTTGTGCGCATTTTCAATCGCTGAGCTTCGAGTAACTTGCCCTGCAACTCGAGTTCTTTGACTCTCGAAATCATTTCGGCTTCGATTTCTTCCATCGCGATACCCATGCGTTCTGGCGTGGCTACGTAATAGCTTGCCGGAAAAATCGCAATCGCTTTTTCGCGCGAAACAATGTCGCCGGTCAATGGGTGCAGCGTATAAATCGCTTCGATTTCATCGCCGAACATTTCGATGCGAACCGCAAGTTCGTCATAAACCGGAATGATCTCGATAGTGTCGCCTTTGACGCGAAAGTTGCCGCGCGAAAAATCGATGTCGTTTCGCTTGTATTGCATCGAAACGAATTTGCGAATCAGATCGTCGCGATCAACTTTGTCGCCCTCTTGAATCGCAACGCTCTGCTCAAGGTATTCCTTTGGCGCACCGAGGCCATATATGCACGAGACTGTTGAGACCACGATTACGTCGCGGCGACTTAGCAGGCTCATTGTGGCTTTGTATCGCAGGCGCTCAACTTCAGAGTTTATTGATGAGTCTTTTTCAATAAATGTGTCAGTCTGCGGCACGTATGCTTCGGGTTGGTAATACTCGTAATAGCTGACGAAATATTCCACGGCGTTGTTAGGCAGCAGCGAACGAAACTCTTGCACCAGCTGGGCAGCCAAAGTCTTGTTGTGCGCGAGAACCAAGGTGGGGCGCTGCAACGCTTCTACGAGCCACGCAGTGGTTGCCGACTTGCCTGTTCCGGTGGCACCAAGCAAGACAACGTCGGTTTCGCCATTGTTAATTCTCTTGGTTAGCTCAGCAATCGCGGTTGGCTGGTCGCCAGAAGGTTTGTATTCGCTAACAACTTCGAACGGGGCAAATGCGCGCGTTGCCTCCATTAGCTGCCAGCCTTTTGTTTAGCGTGAGCTAATTGCTCAATTTTGAACCAGAGCTTGCCAGAGTCTTTGATTAGCAAGTCGATAGTCTGGTTTGAGCTCAGAATTGCATCGGCCGCGTTTGCGCGTGCAGCTGCGGTTGCCTGTGAGGCTATGCGAGCATTCGCTTCTTCAACCGTCATGGCTCGGTGAGTAACCATGCGTTCGATTTGTTTATCGAGTGGCGCTTCAACTGTCACCACAAAATCAAAGGGCAGGTCAACGCCAGCTTCGACCAGAAGAGGCACGTTATAGACCACGATGGCATCTTGCGGCGCGGCAGCAACTGCCGCTTGAGAGGCTGAACGAACCAGCGGATGAATGATTGCCTCGAGGGCCTCACGTTTTTCTGGGTCGTTAAAGATCAATGCAGCAAGGGCTTTGCGGTCTAAAACGTCACCATCGCTGAACACACCGTCGCCAAAAGTTTGGCGCACGGCGCTAGCCCCGGCGGTGCCTGGTGCAACGACGTCGCGGGCGATTTGGTCGGCGTCGATTTCAATTGCGCCCAAATCAGACCAGTGGCTTGCCACGGTTGATTTGCCGGCTGCAATGCCACCGGTTAGCCCAACTAAAAACATGCTTTAAGCCTAACTTCTAGCCACTGCTATTTAGGTTGCTGAAGGCATTGCGCGGCGATGCTAAAAGCGAACAAAAAAAAGAGAGGCCAGACCGAAGTCTGACCTCTCAGAGTTTTTTCTCTAAGCAAGAAGCTTATTCAGCGCTCTTCAGCTTGTCGCGAAGTGCAGCTAGTGACTCATCGCCAGCTAGTGTGCCCTTCTCTTCGGCTGAGCTGTATGCAGCTGAGCTTGAGCTTGAAGCTGCGCTGGCAGCTGGGTCGCTTGCTGCTGCCGAGGTGTCTGGCAAGCTTGCTGCCAACTCGTTAGCTGCCGCAACCTGGCTCTTGTGAGCCTCCCAGCGAGCGTGTGCCTCGGCATACTCAAGTTCCCACTTGGCGCGAGCTTCTTCGAAGCCGGCCTTCCACTCGTTAGTTGCCGAGTCGAAACCTTCTGGGTACTTGTAGTTGCCTGCGTCATCAAAGTCAGATGCCATGCCATAAAGCGCTGGGTTGAACTCAGTGCCTTCTGGGTTGACCTCTTCGTTAGCCTGCTTGAGCGAAAGCGAAATGCGGCGACGGTCTAGATCGATGTCGATTACCTTCACGAATACATCTTGGTTGACCGAAACGACCTGCTCGGCTAGTTCGATGTGCTTTGAAGACAGCTCTGAGATGTGAACTAGACCCTCGATGCCATCTGCAACGCGAACGAAAGCACCAAAAGGAACCAACTTGGTGACCTTGCCCGGTGCGTACTGACCGATTGCGTGGGTGCGAGCGAATACCTGCCATGGGTCTTCTTGAGTTGCCTTTAGAGACAGTGAGACACGCTCACGGTCTTGGTCAACTTCAAGAACCTCAACGGTGACTTCTTGGCCGATTTCTACAACTTCGCTGGCGTGCTCAATGTGCTTCCAGCTGAGTTCAGAAACGTGAACAAGACCGTCAACGCCACCAAGGTCGATGAAAGCACCAAAGTTTACGATCGAAGAAACAACACCGGTGCGAATCTGGCCCTTGGCAAGGTCTGCCAAGAATGTGCTGCGGCTAGCTGACTGGCTCTGCTCAAGCAGGGCGCGGCGTGAAAGCACGACGTTGTTGCGGTTTTTGTCTAGCTCAAGAATCTTGGCTTCGACCGACTGGCCAAGGTATGGGCCTAGGTCGCGAACGCGACGAAGCTCGATAAGTGATGCAGGCAAGAAGCCACGAAGGCCGATGTCAACAATCAGACCACCCTTAACAACTTCGATGACAGTACCGGTAACCGTGCCATCAGCCTCTTTGATCTTCTCAACGTCGCCCCACGCGCGCTCGTACTGAGCGCGCTTCTTGCTTAGAATCAGGCGGCCTTCTTTGTCTTCTTTCTGAAGAACAAGGGCTTCAACTGCGTCGCCAACGCTGACGATCTCAGATGGGTCTGCGTCGTGGCGAATAGAAAGTTCACGTGAAGGAATAACACCTTCAGTTTTGTAACCGACGTCAAGCAAAACTTCGTCGCGGTCAATTTTTACAACGATGCCGCTGATTAGGTCGCCGTCGTTAAAGAACTTTAGAGTCGCTTCTACAGCGGCTAGAAAGTCTTCAGCAGAGCCGATGTCGTCAACAGCAATCTGCTTTTTAGTAGTGGTGGTCATATGGAGGTTTACTCGTTTTTTTCTCGGGTCGCAGCAAAACAAATTGCTGAAACAAATGGATTAAGGTTGCGCAAACGCGCTTTTCAATCTTACTCCGTTTAGTGAGTCGATAATAGGCTAATTAGCTTCTCTAACAAGCTTTCTTGAGAGTCGTCAGATATCTCAATGATTACTGTTTCGCCCCCGCGCAAGCCCAAAGTCATTAGCGACAGCATGCTATCGCCGCGAACTTTGTTTTCACCTGGTCGAGAAACCATAACTCTTTCGGGCGCGCCGGCAGCTAAGCGGGCAAATTCGTTGGCAGGTCTGGCGTGCAGCCCATCGGGCGAAGTGATTGTTACTTGACGGCTAAGCATCAGTGACCGGCTGCATCCCAGCTCGACCCAACACCTATTTGAACTTCTAGCGGCACCGAAAGTTCAACTACGTTAGACATTTTGTCGATTACCAATGCTTTCAACGCCTCAAGCTCACCGGGCGCAACCTCAAAAACCAGCTCATCGTGAACCTGAAGCAACATCTGGCTCTTTAGGCCATCGGCTTGCATGGCTTGATCAATTTTGGTCATTGCCAGTTTCATGATATCGGCAGCGGTGCCTTGAATCGGCGCGTTTAGTGCTGCGCGACGGGCGTTTTCACGAATTTGAAAGATCTTGCTGTTCAGGTCGTCGAATGGGCGGCGTCGACCAAAAGTGGTTACGGTGTATCCGATGGTTTTAGCCTCGTCTACTACACGCGCCAAATAGCTTCGTACTCCCCCGAATCGCGCAAAATAGTCAGCCATTAGCTGCTTTGCCTCACCGTTGCTCATTCGAAGTTGCTTAGCCAAACCATATTCGCTGAGCCCATAAACCAAGCCATAGCTCATAGCTTTCACTTTAGAGCGCATGGCTGAGGTCACTTCGGTTGGTGGCACACCAAAAATGCGTGAGCCGACAAACCTGTGAAGGTCTTCACCGGTTTTAAAAGCTTCAATAAGGCCATCATCGGCGGCGAGGTGAGCCAAAATGCGCATCTCGATTTGTGAATAGTCGGCGGTCAAGAGGGTTTCAAAACCTTTGCCAAATACGAATGCGTCTCGAATTTCGCGCCCTCGTTCACTGCGAATCGGAATGTTTTGCAGGTTTGGGTTATCGCTTGAAAGGCGCCCAGTGCTGGTGCCGGTTTGGCCATAGTTGGTGTGAATGCGCCCGTCAGGCTCAACAGCTTTCAAAAGAGTCTCGACTATTTGGCGAATCTTGCTGACTTCGCGGTGCTCTAGCAAGCGCTCTAAGAACGGATGCCCGGTTTGCTCGAACAACGTCGTTAGAGCCTCAGCGTTTGTGCTAAAACCTGTTTTCACAGCTTTTGTGCCGGTCATTCCGAGCTCTTCGAAAAGCACGGTTTGCAGCTGCTTTGGTGATGCCAGGTTAATCTCGTGGCCAATTAGGTCATAGGCAGCCTGCGAGGCTGCAGCCACTTCGCCTGTTAGGCGGTCAAAGAGTGCTTCAAGTTTGACGGTGTCAACGCTCACCCCAAGATGTTCCATGCGGGCAAGAGTTGAGTTGGTTGGCAAGTCAACTTGGCTGTAGGCCCGAAGTTGGTCTTGCTCTTCAACCAGCTTGTGAGTCTGTTCAGCCAGCACCAAAGCCAACCAGGCGTCTAGGCCAAAAGTTTCGGTTTCTTCGGGCACAAGTTGATTAGTGTCAGCGCGAGACACTTCGATGCCTAGATGCTCAGTAACCAGATCGTCAAGCGAATAGGTGCGGCTAAGCGGGTTTAGCAAATAGCTAAGCAGCAGACCGTCATAGTTGGCTCCGGCTAATTTTGCGCCGGCGCCAAGTAGCCGGCGCGTAAGGTTTTTGCCATCAAATACTGCCTTAGAGGCGTTCTCATCAGCCAGCCAGGCACCGAGCTTGGCAATCAACTCTGCAGGGTTTGCGGGCAGCCAGGTCAACACCTGAGTTTCGGTGGCCACCGCAAAGCCAGCTAAATCTGAGGCTATTGCAAGACCTAAGGTGCCCTTCTCGGCTGTCAAAAACTCGGTTAAAGCCGCAAAATCAACGACTTTAGGAGTTGGTGTTGCAGGCAGGTTTAGCGCGGCCATGCGGCTTGGCGACTGCTCTGCAGCACTTGCAACGTCTTCTACCCACGAGCTGCTTTCAGCGTCGCTTGGTGAGTTGGCGGTTTGGCTGCCGCTAGCCCCGCGCAGGCGCAAAACCCGTTCGGTAAGCGATTTGAAGTGCAACTTTGCAAAAACTTCGCGCACTTTAGATTCATCGACTGCGCCGAGTTTTAGGTCGTCGAAACCAAAGTCAAATTCAAGGTCACGCACCAGATGGTTGAGTTGACGGTTGCGAACTGCCAGCTGCATGTGCTCGCGCAGGCTTTCGCCAACTTTGCCTTTGATCTCGTCGGCCGAGTCAAATATGGCTTGCAGTGAGCCATATTCCTGCAACCACTTGGCAGCAGTTTTTGGCCCGACACCCGGAATTCCTGGCAGGTTGTCACTAGTCTCGCCAACGAGAGCCGCAAGATCAGGATAATTTTTGGCAGCTACCGCGTATTTTTCGCGCACTGCGGTGTCATCCATGCGCGCTAAATTCAACACACCTTTGACGGGGTACAGAATGGTCGTTGAATCGCCAATTAGTTGAAAAGTGTCGCGGTCGCCAGAAACCACAAACACGTTATAGCCGGCCGCGGCCCCCTGATCTGCCAGGCTTGCCAAAATATCGTCGGCCTCGTAGTTTTCGCGAGTTAAGGTGTGAATGTTCATGGCTGCGAGAGCTTCGCGCAGCAACTCAGTTTGACCATTAAACTCTGGCGGGGTCTCGCCTCGGGTGCCTTTATATTCCGGGTAAACCTCGGTGCGAAAAGAGCTTCTCGAAATGTCGAAAGCTACAGCCAAGTGGGTAGGTTTTTCAGCCGAAAGAATGTTTAGCAGCATCGAGATGAAGCCGTGCACCGCGTTGGTGTGCTGGCCGTCTGGCGTGCGAAAGCTGTCGGGGCTCAGAGCATAAAAGGCTCGAAACGCTAACGAGTGACCGTCAATCAACAGAAGAGTAGGCTTGGCGTTAGAGTTCATGAAACTAGCCTAACTGGCTGACTAGACAAACTTGTGAGGCAAAATGACACAGCCAAAAATTATCGCAAGCGAAGAAGCAAAACGGCTGCTCGCTCTTAGAGGCCTGGGTGCTTTGGCCGACAAAATGGGCATCGAACTTATCGAATTGAGTGCTGAACGAGCCGTTGCCACAATGCCGGTTTTAGGTAACACTCAGCCACTGGGTTTGATGCACGGTGGGGCCTATGTCGTGCTTGCTGAAACCCTCGGAAGTTTTGCGGCGAACGTCGCTGCCGGCGAGGGCCGCTTTGCGGTGGGTATCGAGATCAATGCGTCGCACAGTCGTTCTGCCACTGAAGGCACTGTCACAGGCGTTTGCACGGCGGTTAGCTTGGGTCGCACGCTTACAACCCATGAAATTGCCATTAGCGACGAGCAGGGGCGCCGATTGTCGACAGTGCGCATCACAAACCTATTACGTGATGCGAACTAGGCCCAGCAAGATTTTTTAGTCGGATGCCGGCGTTGCCGCCGCAGCATCTGGCTTGGCACTGAGTTGATCGATGATGGTTTTGGCTACTTCTTGCATTGTTAGCCGGCGATCCATTGACGCTTTTTGAATCCAGCGAAAAGCTTCTGGTTCAGACAGGTTCATTTTTTCATTTAGCAAGCCCTTGGCGCGATCGACCAGTTTTCGAGTTTCGAAACGCTCGTTCAGGTCGCTAATTTCGCTTTCAAGAGCAACAATCTGCGTGTGGCGGCTGAGCGCAATCTCGATTGCTGGCAGCAAATCACTTGGGCTAAAGGGTTTAACCACATAAGCCATTGCTCCAGCGGCATTAGCCCGGTCAACCAGCTCTTTCTGACTGAAAGCAGTTAGCAAAACAACTGGAATCTGCAACGCCATCATCTGCTCAGCTGCCGTAATGCCGTCCATGTTAGGCATCTTGATGTCCATCACTACCAAATTGGGCTTGTGTTGGGTCGCCAATGCTACTGCTTGCTCACCATCGGCTGCTTCAGCAACGACTTCAAAACCGTTCTCTTTCAAAGTTTCGACGATGTCCATGCGAATCAATGATTCGTCTTCGGCGACGATAACGCGTCGCCCAGTTGCTTCAATAGCCATGCGCTCCACTTTATTAGAAAACGCTTGCAAGAAAGCTGAAAAAGCTAGATTTTTCACGATTGGCGCAACCAGCAGCCAATCGGATAAAGTTATGTGGTTATCTCATGCCCGAGTGGCGAAATGGCAGACGCGGAGCACTCAAAATGCTTTGTCGAGAGACGTGTGGGTTCGACTCCCACCTCGGGCACCAAAAAGAAAAAACCTCAGGTCAATGGCCTGAGGTTTTTCTAATTTGTTGCGGTTTAGCGCTGGTAACCAGGAGCCGCGCCGTTGACGGCATCGCCCACGCGGTGCACGCGAAGCGAGTTGGTCGAACCTGCGATGCCTGGAGGTGTGCCGGCTACAACTACGACTTCTTCGCCCTGGCGTGCTTTGCCTTCAGCCAAAACTAGCTCGTCGACCTGGAACATCATTTCGTCGGTGTGAGTCACAGGCGAAACTAGGTAAGTCTGTGCTCCCCAAACCAAAGCTAGACGGTTGCGTGTGGTCTCGCTCGGGGTGAAGGCCAATGTTGGAACACTGCTGCGCAGGCGTGCCACTCGACGCAGTGAGTCACCTGATTCGGTGAATACACAGACATACTTCGAGCCAAGCAGTTCAGCAATCTCAACAGCTGCCAGTGAAACGGCACCAGAGTGGGTGTGTGGGCGGGTGCCGAGCGCTGGAATGCGGTCAAGGCCGTTCTCTTCGGTTGATTCGATGATTCGTGCCATAGCTGCAACGGTCTCAACCGGGAACTCACCAACGCTTGTTTCACCTGAAAGCATCAGTGCGTCGGCGCCATCGAGAACAGCGTTTGCTACGTCACTAGCTTCGGCACGAGTAGGTCGTGATGCTGTAATCATCGACTCAAGCATTTGTGTTGCAACGATTACCGGCTTGGCCCAGCGGCGGCTGAGTTCGATCGCGCGCTTCTGAACTAGCGGAACCTGCTCGAACGGCAACTCAACACCAAGGTCGCCGCGGGCAACCATGATGCCATCGAATGCGTCGATGATTTCTTCGAGAGCTTCAACAGCCTGAGGCTTTTCTACCTTGGCAATAGTTGGCAAGAATTTGCCCTCTTCGTTCATGATTTCGTGAACTCGCACGATGTCGCTTGCGTTGCGCACGAAAGAAAGAGCGATCATGTCGACGCCCAGGCGAATTGCCCAGCGAAGGTCGTCTTCATCTTTTTCTGAAAGCGCAGGCACATTAACTGCTACACCTGGCAAGTTGATGCCCTTGTTGTTCGAAACTGGGCCAGCAATCTCAACCACAGTAGTAACTGTGGTGTCGCTGACTTCGGTGGCCTTCAAGGTAACTTTGCCATCATCGATTAGCAAAAGGTCGCCAGGCTTTACGTCGCCCGGAAGACCCTTAAAAGTTGTGCCACAGATGTCGACGTTGCCGAGAATTTCGTCTGTGGTGATCTTGAAAGTTGCGCCCTTTTCGAGCATCACTGGGCCGTTTTCAAAACGACCGAGGCGAATTTTCGGACCTTGAAGGTCAACGAAAATGCCAACAGCCTTGCCGGTGTCAGCGGCTACCTGGCGCACGGTGCGATAAATGCCCTCGTGAACGTCGTAGCTGCCGTGACTTAGGTTCATGCGGGCGACGTCAACGCCAGCCTCAACGATTGCGCGAATCTGATCATAGGTTGATGTTGCTGGCCCGAGGGTTGCAACGATTTTTGCGCGTCTCATTTATTCCTGCTCTTTCGCCGGCGTGATCCCTAGCCGGCTATTAGGGTTTGGTGTTAGACCGTGAGTGGTCGGTCGGTTGGTTTTACTGGGAACGGAAGCTCAGTTTTGCCTTCCAGGTACTCATCAATTGCGGCTGCAGCGGCACGACCCTCTGCGATTGCCCAAACAATGAGTGATTGACCACGACCAGCATCGCCCGCGACAAAGAATCCATCTTGGTTCGTGCTGTAGGTCGAGTTTCTTGTCACGTTGCCGCGACGGTCGATTTCGACTTCTGCCTGTTCTGCAAGCTCGTCGCCCTCAACACCGGTAAAACCGAGTGCGAGAAGAACGAGGTCAGCAGGCAAAACTTTTTCGGTGCCAGCCTTCGGCAAGCGTTTGCCTTCGACGAATTCGGTTTCAGCTACCTTAATTCCCGTTAGTTTGCCGTTTTCGCCAACGAATTCAACGGTCGATGCCAAGTATTTGCGTTCGCCGAACTCTTCGTGAGCCGAAGAAACTTCGAAAAGTGTCGGAAAAGTAGGCCAAGGCTGATTTGGCTGGCGCTCTGAAGCGGGCTGCTTGCCGATGGCCAAAGTGGTAACCGAAAGTGCACCTTGGCGAGTTGAGGTGCCAAGACAGTCTGCGCCGGTGTCACCACCGCCAAGAATAATGACGTTCTTGCCTTCAGCCGTGATTTGGTCAACAACTTCTGCCCCATCGACCCAACGGTTAGCTTGGTTTAAGAAATCCATGGCAAAGTGCACGCCAGATAGTTCGCGACCGGCAACATCTAGGTCACGTGCTTTGGTTGCACCAGTGGCAATCAAAACGGCATCGTAACGAGCTCGAAGATCGTGCCAGCTAATGTCGACGCCAATATTGATGCCGGCTCGAAATCTTGTGCCCTCGGCGGTCATCTGAGCCAAGCGACGGTCAATGTGGTGCTTTTCGAGCTTGAAGTCTGGAATGCCGTATCGCAGCAAACCACCGATTTTTTCATCGCGCTCATAAACGGCTACTGTGTGGCCAGCGCGGGTGAGTTGTTGCGCCGCTGCAAGGCCGGCAGGCCCGGAGCCAACAACCGCGACTGTTTTGCCAGTGAGGCGCTCAGGCGCGTGAGGCTGCACCAAGCCGCGACCAAAAGCCTCGTCGATAATGCTGACTTCAACCTCTTTGATGGTGACAGCTGGCTGATTGATGCCTAGAACACATGAGCTTTCGCACGGTGCAGGGCATACCCGGCCGGTGAACTCTGGAAAATTATTTGTCTTGTGCAAACGCTCGATAGCGGCAGGCAGGTCGCCACGCCAAACTTGGTCATTCCATTCCGGAATCAGGTTTCCGAGGGGGCAACCCTGGTGGCAAAACGGAATGCCGCAATCCATGCAGCGACCGGCTTGATTTTTGACGGTTGCTGCGTCGCGTGGCTCATAAACCTCTTTGTAGTCGCGAATGCGAACGTCTACTGGGCGACGAAGAGCTGTTTCGCGTTCAGTCAGTTTTAGAAAACCTCTTGGATCAGCCACGAGTTACCTCCAAAATCTGCTGCCAAACTACATCGCCATCAGGGTCGACGCCTTCAGCTATTGCTTTTTCGCGAATCGCAACGACAGCTGCATAGTCACGTGGCAAAACTCGAACAAAGTGCTCAAGCTCGGTATCAAAATCATTGAGGATGCTCTGCGCGAGTTGAGAGCCGGTCTCGGCTGCATGAAATTCAAGCAGTGAGCGCAACTTGGTAGCGTCGGCAGGTTCAAGCGGGGTGAGGTGAAGCTCTTTGCCGGTGAGCGCTTCGTGGTTCACGCGGTCAGCGCGCAGCTTATAAACATATGCGACACCGCCTGACATTCCGGCACCAAGGTTGCGACCGGTTGCACCCAGAATCACAGCTACACCGCCGGTCATGTACTCGAGTGCGTGATCGCCCACGCCTTCGACAACGGCAGTGACGCCAGAGTTACGAACCAAGAAGCGTTCACCCACGATGCCGTTTAGCAAAATTGTTCCGCTGGTGGCACCATAGCCTATGACGTTTCCGGCAATGATGTTTTGCTCGGCAGCAAAGAGGCTGTTTTCGTTGGGGCGCACCACGATAACGCCACCCGACAGGCCCTTGCCGACATAGTCGTTTGAATCACCGATCAGGGTCAGCTTGATTCCCTTAGGAACAAACGCGCCAAATGATTGTCCGGCTGCGCCGTGCAGGGTGATGTCGATGGTGCCGTCGGGCAACCCTTCAACGCCGTATCGCTTGGTCAGCTCGTTGCCAAGCATGGTTCCGACGGCCTGAGCGGTGTTGCTGATCGGCAGGTCAATCTTGCTCGACTTTGCATCGTTTAGAGACGCTGCGGCCAGCTCAATTAGCTTGTGGTCAAAGTGGTTCTCTAGCTCGTGATCTTGGCTAGTGGTGCGTCGACGAGGTGAGTCGGCAGGCAATGCTGGTGCTGCCAAGATTGGTGTCAAGTCGAGCCCATCGGCTTTCCAGTGAGCGATAGCGCGGTTTACGTCTAGAAGCTCGCTGCGGCCAACCGCCTCATCGAGGCTCTTGAAGCCGAGCAGTGCCAGATATTCGCGAACTTCTTGGGCCAAGAACTCGAAGAAATTCACAACGTGGTCGGCTTGGCCGGTGAAGCGCGAACGCAAAACTGGGTTTTGGGTGGCAACTCCAACCGGGCAGGTGTCTAGGTGGCAAACGCGCATCAGCACACAGCCCTCGACAACCAAGGGTGCGGTTGCAAAACCGAATTCTTCAGCGCCTAGCAGCGCAGCGACGATTACGTCGCGGCCGCTCTTCATCTGACCGTCAACTTGAACGGTCACACGGTCGCGAAGACCGTTGAGCATCAAGGTCTGCTGAGCTTCGGCTAGGCCAAGTTCCCAAGGCGTGCCAGCGTGCTTCAGCGAGTTGAGCGGGCTTGCGCCAGTGCCGCCATCGAAGCCAGAAACCAAGAGTACATCTGCCTTAGCTTTGGCTACACCGGCAGCAACTGTGCCGATGCCAACCTGGCTCACGAGTTTTACGTGAACGCGGGCTGCGCGGTTTGCACGCTTGACATCAAAAATCAGCTGCTTCAAGTCTTCGATTGAATAAATATCGTGGTGTGGGGGCGGCGAAATCAGGCCCACGCCAGCGGTGGCGTGTCTGGTGCGCGCGATCCATGGGTAAACCTTGTTTGGTGGCAACTGGCCACCCTCACCCGGCTTTGCACCCTGGGCCATTTTGATTTGAATGTCATCAGCGTGCGTTAGATACATGCTGGTTACACCAAAGCGACCAGATGCTACCTGCTTGATTGCGCTGCGTCGAGTTGGGTCAAGCAAACGCGCTACGTCTTCGCCACCTTCGCCGGTGTTTGACCTTGCGCCAATGCGGTTCATAGCGATTGCTAAAGTTTCATGAGCCTCGGGTGAGATTGAACCATAAGACATAGCGCCAGTCGAGAAACGCTTCACGATCTCGCTAATCGGTTCAACTTCGTCGATTGAGATTGCTGGTCTTACTCCCTCGCGCAAAGTGAATAAACCACGCAGCGTCATCAGGCGCTCAGCTTGGTTGTCTACCAGGCTGGTGTACTCTCTAAAGATTTCCATGCTCTTGCTGCGTGTCGAGTGCTGAAGCTTGAACACGGTTTCAGGGTTGAATAGGTGAGGAACACCGTCGCGACGCCACTGATACTCGCCGCCGGTCTCTAGGCGGTCGTGAACGTTTGTGGCTTGCTCGAGCGGGTAGGCACTTGCGTGACGCTCAGCAATCTCTTCGTGAATAACATCGAGGCCGATTCCACCAAGCTGGCTGGTGGTGCCGCTGAAATAGGTGTCAACAAAGTCTTGGCTTAGTCCGATGGCTTCAAAGCACTGGGCGCCCGAATAAGAAGCAACTGTTGAGATGCCCATCTTTGACATGATCTTGAGCACGCCTTTGCCAAGACCTTTGATGAGGTTGTAATGCGCCTTGTCAAGTGGCAGGCCTGCGATGGTGCCGTCTTTGACCATCTGCTCAACTGATTCGAGAGCTAGGTATGGGTTGATTGCTGCAGCGCCGTAACCGATCAAAGCAGCAACGTGGTGAACCTCACGCACGTCGCCGGCTTCAACCACAAGACCAACCCTGGTGCGCAAACCGCTGCGAATCAGGTGGTGGTGAACAGCCGAGGTTAAAAGCAGCGAAGGAATCGGCGCCAACTCGCGGTTGCTGTCACGGTCACTCAAAATTAGGTAGGTTGCGCCAGCTTCAATGGCTTCGTCAACTTCAGCACCGATTTCACGAATTCGTGCCTCAAGGCCCTCTGCCCCACCGTCAACGCGATAGAGACCCTCAACCACAAACGCTTGGCCAACGCCAGGTTTTTCGTCAATGTGCTTGATTTTGGCAACTTCATCATTGTTCAAAACCGGAAAATCAAGAATCACTTGTTGCGCGTGTTCAGGTGTTGCCGTCAGCACGTTGCGCTCAGGGCCGATGCCGGTGCTTAGTGAGGTTACGACCTCTTCGCGAATCGAGTCGAGCGGCGGGTTGGTTACCTGTGCGAACTGTTGAACAAAGTAATCAAACAAGAGTCTTGGGCGGTCAGAAAGCGCCGCGATTGGAGTGTCGGAACCCATTGCGCCGAGTGGTTCAGCGCCGGTTCGAGCGATTGGCGCAATCAGAACACGAAGTTCTTCTTCGGTGTAACCAAAAGTGCGTTGGCGGCGGTTTACCGAAGACGCGGTGTGCGCAATGTGTTCGCGCTCTGGCAGGTCGGCAAGGTTGATGCGACTCGCCTCAAGCCACTCGCCCCAAGGCTCAAGCGCTGAGATCTCTGCTTTGATTTCGTCGTCGTCGATCAAACGACCGCTAACAGTGTCGGCCAAGAACATGCGACCGGGCTGCAAGCGACCTTTGCGAACAACTTTGCTCGGGTCAATGTCGACCACACCGATTTCTGAGGCAAGAATAACCATGCCGTCGTCGGTGATTACATAGCGACCTGGGCGCAAACCGTTGCGGTCAAGCGTTGCGCCAACCAGAGAGCCATCCGTGAACACAACGGCAGCGGGGCCGTCCCAAGGCTCCATGAGCATCGAGTGGTACTCATAAAAGTTTTTGCGGTCAGTGTCGATGTCTGACTGTTTCTCCCACGCCTCAGGAATCATCATCATCATTGCGTGAGGCAAGCTGCGGCCGCCCATATAGAGAAGTTCGACAACCTCATCGAAAGATGCGCTGTCTGAGCCGCCCGGGGTGATGATCGGTGTTAGCTGGGTGATGTCACCGAGTGCTGCGCTGCTGAGCTGAGACTCACGTGAGCGCATCCAGTTGCGGTTGCCTTTGACGGTGTTGATCTCGCCATTGTGCGCGATCATTCTGAACGGATGCGCTAGCGGCCACGAAGGAAAAGTGTTTGTTGAGAATCGGGAGTGCACCAAAGCCAAAGTTGATGCAAATCGCTCGTCACTCAGGTCTGGATAGAAAGGCTCAAGCTGAAGTGTTGTAACCATGCCTTTATAGACAATGGTGCGGCTTGAAAGCGATGGAAGATAAATTCCTAAGGTTCGCTCGGCGCGCTTGCGCAGGCGGAACAGTGCTCGCTCCAACGCCATTTCAACCACGTCGGCATCAAGAGCTGCAACAAAAACCTGCCGAATAGTAGGCATTGCGGCCCGAGCCAAGTCGCCCAAAACCTCTGGCCTAGTGTCTACTTGGCGCCAACCTAAAACTGCCAAACCCTCTTCGGCAGCCAGGTTCGCAAACCCTGCCTCAGCTTTAACCTGTTCGCTATGGTCGGTAGGCAAAAAGACCAGACCGGCGGCATATTTGCCAGCCTCAGGCAACTCAAAACCTGCCACAGCGCGCAGAAAGACATCAGGAAGCTGGGTCAAAATGCCCGCACCATCGCCAGTGCCAAAGTCAGAGCCGACGGCTCCGCGGTGTTCAAGGTTGGTTAGTGCCTGAAGTGCTGTGTCGATAATGTCGTGACCGGCTGTGCCACGCAAAGTTGCAACCATGGCGAGACCACAGGCATCTTTGTCGTTGGCAGGGTCATAAAGCCCAACCTTTTTAGGGCTGGTGCTAAATCGCTCAAACGGCGACATTTCAGGCACGTTGCACTCCAATCGAAAAACTAGGAGGGACAACGCTGGCCCATACATGTTTGGTGCGATGCACCAAGTCTTAAAACACTGCGTGAAACTGAAGAAAAACTATTTCTTTAGATTAATGGATTCTATCGCATCTGCATCAGCTGAGGCATCTGCAACATACTCGCCAGAATATTCCGAATCAAGGTCTTGGTCTTCAAATGGCTGTTCGGCTGGTTCTTTTACTGGTGCCGAAAAACCTGCACGATACGGTGAAAGCTCGATGCCCGGGTGGCGACGATTTTGCATGATGATCAAGACGATTCCGCCCACGACGCCGATAAGTGACATCCACTGGTTTGTGCGCAGACCGAAATAGATGTCGCTAGGGTCGATGCGCATTCCCTCGATGAAGTAGCGGCCGATTGAGTAATAGATCAGATAGAGGCCGAAAAGTTTGCCCCAGCGCGGTTGCATTACTCGGTCAACCCAAAGTAGCAACGCAAAGCCAATCAGGCACCAAAGTGATTCATACAAGAAAGTAGGTTCGAACAGAGTTGGGGCCTCGGTTGTGCCAGCAGGCAAGTCAACCGGAAAAGCCGGGTTGCTCGACGCAATGGGAACTCCCCAAGGCGCCGTTGTTGGCGCGCCAAAAAGTTCTGAGTTGAAATAGTTGCCCCAGCGACCTACTGCTTGGGCCAAGATTAGGCCAGGAGCAAGAGCATCTAAATAAGAAGTAAAGCGCAAGCCCGCGATTCGGGCGCCAATAAAGGCACCCACAGCGCCAAAGATTAGGGCGCCAAAAATTGCGAGGCCGCCCTCCCAAACAAAGAGTGCGGTTACCGGATTCTTGCCGTCGCTGAAATAGTCGTTCCAGTGAGTCACAACGTGAAACGCGCGACCTCCTATGATTCCAAACGGAACAGCAAAAAGTGCGATGTCAAGAGCTAGCGCACCTTCTGCCCCGCGCGAACGCAGGCGGGCGCCGCTGATCCAAACAGCAAGAATGATTCCAGCCAAAATCAGCAATGCGTAATAGTGAATCTGAAGGTTAGCCACCTGAAAGGCGCTGCCTGGTGACTCTGGAAAAGCTGTGTGAATTCTGCTCACGGGTATCCTTTGCTATTTCTAAATATGCTACTTGGCAAATGCTTTCGAAAAGTTCGTTTTTAGTGCTTATTAAGATTTGCGCTCAGCTCTTGAACTTTTTGCTTGAGGGCATCGAGGCCGCCATTTTGATAGGCCCGCACAAAAGCAGAACCAACAATGGCGCCATCACTGTAATCATTAACTTCGGTGACCTGATTGGCGGTCGAAATGCCGATTCCCACACAGGTGTTTTGTTCTGGCGAAACTCTGCGAACTCCAGCCACAACTCCCCTAGCTAGCTGATCAACTTCTTCGCGGGCGCCAGTGATGCCCATTGTTGAAACCGAATAAACGAAACCTCGGCTAAGTTCACTTGCGCGTTGAAGGCGCTCGTCACTCGAAGTCGGGGTTGCCAAAAAGACTCTGTCTAAGTTGTGCTTCTCTGAGGCCTCTAGCCACTGCCCAGCTTCATCAGGGATCAAGTCTGGGGTAATCAGGCCAGCGCCGCCGGCCGCTGCCAAGTCGGCAGCAAAACGCTCAACGCCATACTGAAGCACAGGGTTCCAATAGGTCATCACTAAAACCGGGGTGTCGACAGCCTCTGTGATTGCTTTGACCGTTGCAAAGACATCTTTCAGGCGAAAGCCTGCATCGAGTGCTGCCTGGGTGGCTTCTTGAATGACTGGGCCATCCATAACTGGGTCGCTATAAGGCACACCCACTTCGAGAACGTCAACGCCGTTTTGACACATTGTGATGGCGGCATCGATTGCGCCTTGCACACTCGGGTAGCCTGCCGGAAAATATCCAACAAGTGAACCTTTGCCGGCGTCACGGTTAGCTTTGAGGCGCCTAGCGGTTAGGCTGCTGCTATTTGGCACGCGGTTAGCCTTTCGAATCGATCAGATCAAAGTAACGAGCGGCGGTCTCCATGTCTTTGTCGCCACGGCCACTGAGATTCACCAAAATTGATGAACCTGTTGGCAACTCTTTGCCTAGCTTTAGAACGCCGGCAAGTGCGTGTGCAGTTTCAATGGCAGGAATGATTCCTTCGGTTCTTGACAGCAAGCGAAGTGCCTGCATGGCCTCGTCATCGGTGATGCCTCGATATTCAGCACGACCGAGGTCTTTGAGCCAAGAGTGTTCTGGGCCAACACCCGGGTAGTCAAGCCCAGCCGAGATTGAGTGACTGTCTTGGGTTTGGCCATCTTCGTTCTGCAACATGTAGCTGCGCGCACCATGCAAAACGCCTGGGCGGCCCTTATTGAGTGTTGCTGCGTGACGCGGGGTGTCGATGCCGTCGCCGGCAGCTTCAAAGCCAAGCAGGCGCACTGATTCGTCATCGAGAAAAGCGTGAAAAATACCAATTGCGTTTGAACCGCCACCGATGCAGGCCGCAACGACATCTGGCAAGAAACCAAATTCGTCGAGCATCTGTTGGCGAGCTTCGTTACCGATAACGCTGTGAAAATCGCGCACCATAGTTGGGAACGGGTGCGGCCCAGCGACAGTACCTAATAGATAGTGCGTGTTGTCAACGTTGGCAACCCAGTCGCGCAGCGCCTCGTTGATGGCATCTTTTAAAGTTGCCGTGCCAGTGGTCACTGGAACAACTTCGGCGCCAAGCAGGCGCATGCGTGCGACGTTCAGGGCTTGGCGCTCGGTGTCAACCTTGCCCATATAAACGACGCACTCGAGACCAAACAAGGCTGCTGCTGTCGCCGTTGCAACACCGTGTTGGCCAGCACCAGTCTCAGCAATCACGCGGGTTTTTCCCATGCGTTTGGTGAGCAAGGCTTGCCCGATTACGTTATTAATCTTGTGTGAACCGGTGTGGTTCAAGTCTTCGCGCTTGAGAAAAACCCGCACGTCGCCTGCGTGGCTAGCAAACTTTGGAACCTCGGTAATGATTGAAGGCCGACCGGTGTAGGTTCGGTGCAGTTCTGCTAATTCAAGCGCAAACTCCGGGTCATTTTTGGCAAAGTTGTAGGTTGCCTCAAGCTGGTCAAGTGCAGCTATCAGCGACTCAGGAACAAAGCGGCCACCGAATTCGCCAAAATACGGCCCAACGTGACTTCTTAGCGGTTGTTCAGACATAGGTTTAACTTTACTTTCTTGAAAGTGTTACTGCGTCTTAGCAGCGGTTTTATCGAACGTTAGTGAAGGCTTTGAGCAGGCTGGCTGCATCATTTGTGACGAGAGCCTCACCAACCAAAACGACATCGGCACCACCCTGGCGATAGTTAACTACGTCTTCAACGGTTCGCACCGCAGATTCGGCAATTTTGATGATGCCGCTTGGGATCATCGGCGCCAGTTTGGCAAAAAGGTTGCGATCGGTTTCAAACGTTGAAAGGTCTCGAGCGTTGATGCCAAGTAACTTGGCGTCTGCATCTAGGGCACGCGAAACTTCGTCAGCGCTGTGGGTTTCGATAAAAGCGGTCATGCCGAGTTCTTCAACGAAGTGTTTGAGTCGCGCAATGTCTTTTTGAGATAGGCCAGCAACAATCAGAAGCACTATGTCAGCGCCGGCAGCTCGCGCCTCAAGAATCTGATATTCGTTAGCAATGAAATCTTTGCGCAATAGTGGAACCCCTACAGCGGCACGAACAGCTACGAGGTCTTCAAGTGTTCCTTTGAAACGTCGCTCTTCGGTCAGCACACTGATTGCACTTGCACCATTTAGCGCATAGGTGGTGGCCAACGCCGCTGGGTCAGCAATGTCGGCCATTTGACCTTTTGAAGGGCTCGCTCGCTTAACCTCTGCTAAAACTTTGATGTGGTCTGCGGCTGCTAAGAAACTTAGAGCGTCAAGCGCAGGGCTCGATGCCAGTGCTGCACTTTCAAGGTGTTTTGCCGAAATTGTTTCGGCACGACGTGCGGCATCTGCAACGGAACCCGCATAGAGTTCCTCAAGCAATTAGTGACCGGCGCCTTTTGACTTCGAGCCACCAACGCCATAGCCAGCACGCTTGAGATACCAGCCGACAAAAAGTGCAGCGATTACTAGCGCGCCAGATGCATAAACCAACACAGGCTGTTCAAGCCAAAAGAAGATGGTGCCTGCGGTGACGGCGACCATGATGATGATTACGGTTGTCCAAGAAGCAACTGAGTCTCCGTGGCCTGGTTCAATGCTGTGATCGATCATGATTACCTTTCTTCTCTAAAATCTTATCAAAGCTCAACGAGGTCATCGCCCGCGAAATCTTGATTTGAACGCGAGCTTGTTCGAGCCTAATTGGTTGGTATGGCTAGCCTCGCTGGGCGTCCCAAAGCGAAATAGTGTCGTCGGCAGCCACAGATTCTTGCTTCGATTTCGTGCGATCCCCGCGTGGCTTGGCGATTCGCGCCCACCCTCGATATTTGATTGCAAAAATCAGCTGGATGCCAGCTAGAAGTAGCAGACTAAGCAGACCCAGCCAGCTCCAAATCTGCAACTGACCAGTGATTTGATCTTTGACGTTTTCAGAAAGTATCGGATCAACGGCGATGCCGGTGTGAGTTTCGATGTTGCTCGAAATTCCACCAATGTTTTCACTAAGAAAATTACCCACAGTTGTGGCAATCAACAAAAGCGATGCGGCGCCAGCTGCGGCTGAAATGACCACGGCCGTCCATCCGCGTGAAAAAGCAACAAAAAGCCAAGCCGCCAAGCTGAACATCAATATGGCAGATATTGACCGATCAGCGTCGAACCCGGTGCCGGTAACGGTGGTGATTTGATCACCCGTGTTGATTTGCAACTGCCACCAGGTTTGACCAGCAAAGATAAGAGCGACCGAATTGAGAACCAGCCACAGAGTTAGAAAGCGTCGCGACAAGCTAGTTCGCCCCGTCAGTTTTGTTGGCCTTCGCGATGCTATTAGCAGCGAAAACAGCACGCATCGGTGCCCCCGCCTTGGCAACAGTCTCGAGGTATTCACTTTCAGGCACAGAGTCAAGCACTAGGCCGGCACCAGCCTGCACATAAGCTCGACCGTCGCGAATAAAGGCGCTTCGAATTGCAATGGCAAGGTCTGCGTTGCCGGCAAAGTCAAAGTAGCCAACGACACCACCATAGACGCCGCGGTCAGAAACTTCTAGCTCGTCGATAATCTCAAGAGCGCGAGGTTTAGGCGCGCCACTTAGAGTGCCGGCCGGAAAAGTTGCTTTGAAAACGTCAACAGCACTTTGGTCGTCGCGCACTGTTCCTTCAACGGTTGAAACCAAGTGCATGATGTGGCTGTAACGCTCAATTTTCATGAACTCTGTTACATTCACCGAGCTTGGCTCACAAACCTTCAAAAGGTCATTTCGAGCAAGGTCAACCAGCATGAGGTGCTCAGATTTCTCTTTGGCATCGGCTAGCAACGACTCGGCGTTGGCGTTGTCAATATCGACGTCGGCGCCTCTGGGTCGTGAACCTGCTATCGGGTGCGTAATGGCTCGTTTGCCCTGAACTTTGACCAGTGCCTCTGGTGATGAACCAACAACGGCATAGGGGCCGGCTTCATCATCGAAATTTAAGAGGTACATATACGGGCTAGGGTTTAGTGCTCGTAGCACCCGATAGACCTCAAGCGGGGTCGCCAAGCATTCAGCGTCGAACCGCTGCGAGATAACCACCTGGAACACGTCACCGATGCGCACGTAATGCTTAGACTTTTCAACCCAGTCGAGAAACTCGTCTTTGCTGACCCGGTGCTTCGGATTCAGATCAGTATTTAGATTTAGATCTGCAAGGTGAACCGGTGTCGGCTCGGCAATGCCGTTTCGAAGCGCCGATATTCGCTGAATTGCCTCTTCATAGGCCGCATCAAAATCTGAATCTTCTTCGATAAAGATATTTGCTACTAGTAACAAGCTGCTGGTTAAGTGATCGACAATCACCAAATCTTCGAACATTGCAAGCGCCAAGATTGGGCTATCAAAATCTGGTTTGGGCCGGTTTGGCAGGTTCTCGATTTCGCGAATCAAGTTCCAACCCATGACTCCAACCAAACCAGAAGTGAGCGGCGGAACTCCATCGATTGGTGCGGTGGTCCAAGCCTTTTGAATCTGGTCAACAGCAGCAATCGCTGTGCTGGCTAAAGGGCCACAACTTGCATCTGGCAAAGGGCTTGCCCCAGATTTAGAAACCCACCGCACTTCACCTGCGCCAGTGGCCGTGCTCGACTGCATCAGCATGCCGCGATTCTTAACGCCGATGAAGCTGTAGCGAGCCCAAACCCCCTGTTCGGCTGATTCGAGCAAAAAACTTCCAGGAACGTCACTGGCCAGTTTCTCGAAAATCGACAACGGGGTCTCTGTTCCTGAAAACAAGGTTTCGATAATAGGAACCACACGGTGGTTTTTTGCGAGCGTGCGTGCCTGCTCGAGACTAAGGTTTAGGCTCATGATTTTGTCTCTGGTTCAAGGTCGGAATAAATGATTTGGGTATCGAAACAAGATTCTGTGCCGTTGTGGCAAGCTGGGCCCGCCTCAGAGACAAAAATCAATAAAGTGTCTGAATCGCAGTCAATCTCGATGCTGTGAACCAACTGCGTGTTGCCCGATGTGGCGCCTTTGTGCCAGAGCTCTTGGCGTGAGCGCGACCAAAAAACAGTTTCACCACGGTCAAGGGTTAGTGCCAGTGACTCTGCGTTCATCCATGCCATCATCAGCACGCGTTTTGATTCGACGCTCTGAATAATCGCGGCAATAAGACCCGCGCTATCGAACTTGAGCGAGGCGATGTTCTCTTTTGAAAATTTAGGCACGATAGTCATCGAACTAGATACCCCTCAGTTTTAAGGGCGGCCTTGGCTTGAGCAATGCTCACCGAACCCTCGTGAAAAATCGAAGCTGCAAGAATTGCATCAGCACCCGCCGCTGCGGCCTGCGCAAAGTCGCTGGCCTGGCCGGCACCACCCGAAGCGATAACCGGAACGTCGCTGATTTCACGAATGGCCCGCAACATTTCACCGTCAAAGCCGGCCCGAGTGCCATCAGCGTCGATCGAGTTCACGAGCAGCTCCCCCGCACCAAGTTCAAGAGTTTTAGCAACCCACTGCAATGCATCAAGTTCGGTCTCATTGCGGCCCCCATGAGTGGTTACCACAAACCCAGATTCGGTTTTTGGTGATCGCTTCAAGTCAAGTGAAATCACCAACACCTGGTTGCCAAAACGCTCGGCGATCGAACTCAAAAGTTGCGGGTTCGCTATGCCTGCGCTGCCAACAGAAACTTTGTCTGCGCCTGCGCCTAAAAGCCGTGCAACGTCATCGACCTCGCGAATGCCACCGCCTACGGTTAGTGGAATAAACACCTGCTCGGCACATTTTGTCACCAGGTCATACATAGTTGAACGGTTGTCAACAGTTGCGTGCACGTCAAGAAAAGTTAGCTCGTCAGCGCCATCGTCATAATATTTGGCCGCAAGTTCGATTGGGTCACCCGCGTCACGAAGGTTCAAAAAGTTGACTCCCTTAACCACGCGCGCATCAGCCACGTCGAGACATGGAATCACACGAACCGAAAGTGACATAAACGACTAGATTCTCGCAGCGTGAATAGCGCTAACCAGAATGGCTCTTGCGCCAAGTTCATATAGGGCGTCCATCTTGGCATTGGTTTCGCCAGATTTGACCAATGCACGCACGGCTACCCACTCTGGGTCACGCAGTGGGCTAACCGTTGGCGATTCGATGCCTGGCGTGATGGTCGAGGCCTGCTCAACCAAGTCAGCAGGGCAGTCGTAGTCAAAAATTACGTATTCACGGGCAACCAGAACACCATTTAGACGCCGAAGCAGTTGCGTGGTCAAATCGGTTTTTCCTGGTGCGGCAATCAGGTGGGCTGAGCTTTCGAGCATCACTTCACCAAAAATCTCTAAACCAGCTTGGCGCAAAGTGGTTCCAGTCGATACGACATCGGCCACAGCATCGGCCACTCCAAGGCGAACTGCCACTTCGACAGCGCCGTCGAGTGCAACTAGTGTTACCTTCACGCCGGCCTTGGCAAGATAGTCTTCAACCAAATCAGGGTATGCAGTGGCCACCCGCTTGCCAGCGAGATCGCTGATGCTTTTGAACTTGCCAGCGGGGCCAGCGAAACGAAAAGTTGAGGCTCCAAACTTTAGGTCTGCAACCGACAGAGCTTGTGATCGACTGTCAAGCAAGAGGTCTAAACCGGTGAAGCCGGCGTCGAGACTGCCTGAACCTACATAGGTGGCAATGTCACGCGGGCGAAGGTAGAAAAACTCAATGTTGTTCTCTGCATCAACAATGTGAAGGTCTTTAGTGTCGCGTCGAGTCGCATAGCCTGCATCTTTGAGCATGGCGATTGCTGCCTCAGACAAAATGCCCTTGTTTGGCACAGCGATTTTTAACACGATTTGAATCTTTCTTGTTGGTTAAACTTTTGAAATTTTTATAGAAAACCGAATGCTTGTCGGGCCATCCGACTGGCTTTTAAAGGTTGTGCTCAACCTCTGAAAGGCTTATGCCTTTGGCCTGCATCATCACCTGAAGCCAATAGATAAGTTGTGCAATCTCTTCGGCAGTGCGGTCGTTGCCTTCATGTTCAGCGGCCATCCAGACTTCTGCGGCCTCTTCAACAATCTTTTTGCCAATGGCATGCACGCCAGCATCAAGAGCCGTTACCGTGCTTGAGCCTTCAGGGCGGGCAGCAGCTTTTTCACCGATTTCGGCAAATAACTGTTCAAAAGATTTCATGTTTATAGGTTACCCGAGGGGCGCGTCGGTTTGGGCGAGAAACAGCCAGCTTTGTGCACCTGCAAACCCTATGGCTGGCGCGATGCTAGTTAGTGGCGGTGCGAAATTCCAGCGTTTGCAAGGTTGCGCAAACGTTGAATCTGGGCGTCTCGGTCTGTTGCTTTAAAAACTGCACTGCCCGCAACAAAAGTGTCTGCGCCAAGTTGCGCGACTCGTTCTATGTTGCCTTCGTCGATGCCGCCATCAACCTGCAGCCAAACATCTAAAGCCTCTTGATCAATTTTTCGGCGCGCTTTAGTCACTTTTGCAAGAGTGTGTTCGATGAGCGACTGGCCGCCAAAACCAGGTTCAACGGTCATGATCAGCAGCTGGTCGAACTCTGCGAGCATCTCGAGATAAGGGTCGACATCGGTGCCAGGCTTCAGGGCTACGCCGGCACGAGCCCCAGCCGCGCGAATGTTGCGAGCAACCTCAATCGGGTTTTCGGTTGCTTCGGCGTGAAAAGTTACCGAAAAAACCCCAGCCTCGGCGTATCCGACAGCCCAGCGCTCGGGGTTTTCAATCATCAGGTGAACGTCAAGTGGCAGTGGTGTGACTTGCTGCATTCGAGCAACCATCGGTTGACCAAAGGTTAGGTTTGGCACAAAGTGGTTGTCCATCACGTCAACGTGTATCAGGTCGGCCCCCGCGATTGAGGCGAAATCGCGCTCAAAGTTCACGAAGTCGGCCGAAAGAATGCTCGGGTTAATGCGTGCAGACATGCTTAAACCTTAGGTTGATTTGTCTTGGTTCGCGGTTTTACACGCTTGGGCTTAGCTTCAATTGCCACATCGATAGCTTCTGCGCTGGCAGTGGGTAGTTCTGCCGCGGCAGCATGAGTCTTTTGCAACAGCGCGATAAACATGGCATCGGTGCCGTGAATTTGTGGCCAAAGTTGAACGGTCTTGCGCTCTGTGTTGAGTTTTAGCGATGGGTTCAGCTGCTGAAGCACTGGCACTGCATCAAGAACAGTTAACTCGGCGCCCATTTTGTGTTGAGCTCGCTCAACTATGGCAGTAGTTTCGGCCAAGTGAGGTGAGCAAGTTACATATGCCAGCACTCCCCCTGGTTTCAGGCCGGCCCAGGCGCTGTCAAACAGTTCTTCTTGCAGCTTTGTAAGCTCTGAAACATCTGTCACAGTCTTGCGCCAGCGCGATTCAGGGCGCCGACGAAGGGCACCTAGCCCGCTGCAGGGGGCATCGAGCAGAATGCGGTCAAAGCCTTCGGGAGCCTCAGCGCCGAGGTCTCGCCCATCGCCAACTCGAACATAAACTTTTGGGTTCACGCGCTCAAGGGCCTTTTCAACAAGCACGGCACGGTGATCAGAGATCTCGTTGCAGACCAACTCTGCTCCAACTTCAACTGCGGCCGCTGCAAGAAGTGCGGCTTTGCCACCAGGCCCTGCGCAAAGGTCGAGCCATTCTTCATTCGGGGCGACTTCGCGCGCTGCAATAAGTGCAAGCGCTGCTAGTTGCGAACCTTGGTCTTGAACTCGAGCCTGACCAGAACGAATCAGATAAAGGTCACTTGGTTCGCCGCCAGGCAGTTCAACGCCAATTGGGCTGGCGATGCCCATTACGCAGCCCTCGTCGAGCAAGTCGTCAACCGTGGCTAGGCCGGGCAGCGCCACTAGGCTCACCAGCGGCGCAATGTTGTCGGCTTCGAGCAGCCCTTCAAGCTGTTCGCCGTAACCGTCACTTTCAAGTGATTTGGCAAACGCTCGAATAATCCATGACGGATGCGAGTATTCGCGGGCCAAAACTTCATTCTTGTCGTTTTGGTTTGTCGTGATGATTTCAAGCCACTCATCGCGTGATTTCTCACTCACGCGGCGCAAGACTCCGTTCACGAAACCAACTGAGCCTAAGCTCAGCTCGGCTCGAGCCTGATTCACCGTTTCGCTCAAAGCCGCGTGGGCAGGCACGCGCATGCCCAGAAGCTGGTGGGCACCTAAACGCAAGAGGTTGAGTGCTCCGTAGTCGATTTCGCCGACACTGCGATTTGCGCACTTTTCAATGATTGAGTCATAAAAGCCGCGCATGCGCAGAGTGCCGAAAGCCAGCTCTTGAGCAAAAGCACTGTCACGACTTGAAAGATTGCTTTGGTCGAGCAGCTTTGGCAAAAGCAAGTTTGCATAAGCATCGTCACGGTCGACACCGTTGAGCAGCTCATATGCGATGCTTCTTGAGCTGATTTGTCGGTGCCTGATTCGGCGTGCTGAGTTATTGGTTGGTTGGTCGTCACGGCGCGAGTTGTCTCGATTAGGTGAGCGACGCTCATAGTTATTCATTAGTTGAAAATCACTTCGTTCTGCAGGCCACGAGCCCAGTCTGAGGCGGCCATCGGCTTTTTGCCAGCGGGTTGAACTTCTTTGAGCTCAAGCAGGGTGCCTTGCCCGCAGTGAACTAAAACACGATTTTTTTGAATCTTAACCAGACCCGGAGTGTGCTCGAAGCCTTCGCCGAGTGATGCCCAGTCGGTTGCGCCGAGCGCCCTTGCTGCGAGAATTCGAAACGACTCTTGATCTTCGTGGTGTTCTGAGCTGCCCGGTGAACTGATGAATGCAAAGGCCACAGGCTCTGGGTTGAAAGCTCGAACAAGGTTTTCTATGTCAATCGCCGAGTTGGTGAAGCTAATCTTGGCTGCTTCGCGGGTTGGTTTGACTGCGAGAGGCTCAGCACCGATCACTTGGGCTTTAGGTTTAGAAATGCCGGCTGCTATTTCAGGCAACACCTGCAAAAGGGCACTTATGCCAAGCGCGGTAAGGCGCTTCAGCAGGTCGCCAGCATTCTCATCGGGCTGTACTTCTGCCGGGACTTTGAGCCAAATCGGGCCGGTATCCATGCCCTCGTCCAATTGAAAAACTGACACGCCAGTGGTTTTGTCGCCGTTTAGCAAAGCGTTTTGAACCGGTGCAGCGCCGCGCCAAAGCGGCAGCAGGCTGTAGTGAATGTTGATCCAGCCTTTTGTCGTCGTCGCCAGCGCTTCGCGGCGAAGCAACGCCCCATAAGCGACGATAACGCCAAGTTCTGCATCGAAACTTCTAAGCGCTTCGATAGTCTGGGCATCGACTTGCTTAGTTTTGATCATCGGGATTCCCGCGGCCTGTGCCACTTGCGCCACTGGCGAGGGCGTCATAATGCGTTTGCGGCCTAATGGTGCATCTGGGCGTGT
>CAISOV010000065.1 GCA_903887175.1 uncultured Micrococcales bacterium | reverse complement strand
CTGTAACGCGAGTTAGAAACTGCTGGTGCCACTGTTCTGATATTTTGAGTGGCCGCAGCGCTACTTGGTTGAGAACCACCTTCTGCAGCTCGGAACGACTGCACAACGCTTTTTATGTAGCGCTTTAGAACAGCTTTTTGGCCTTGAACGCTCACTCGAGTTATTTCGGCTTGCAAATACTCCACGTCGTCGGTCGCTACTTCTAAACGAGATTTTGCGCTTTCATAATCGACCAGCAGTGAATAGTTGAACCATTTGCCACATTCGCACTGAAGCCAAGTGGCGTCTCGAATAGCATCGAGTTCAATGAAGTGCTTGCAAACCGGTGAGAAGAATCCGCCGTCTTCGATATAAGACATGTCGCCCCTATGAGTTTTAGCCTTTTAGATTGAGCCTGCTTAGGCTTAATCTATTCAAAAACTAGCTGAATTGCCTAAAAATTACGGCAGAAATAGCCTAAAAAGGGGACAACCTATTTGATAACGATTTTTTTGCGAGGCAGCAAATAGCTGGATCCGATAATCACGGCAAATGACACCCAAGCAACCGACTGAAGCAATGTTGGTGCAACCATGAAACCAAAAGCTCCTTTTAGAATCACCTCTGCAACTGAACCAACTTGAATCACGCCACTCAGGTCATAGCTGGGCCCATTCAGCCAAGTGATTAGCCCAGACTCATTAAATTCGCCAAACGCATAGGCAAAAATGCTGGCAGCAATCAACACCAGGTAGGCGCCGGTGATTTTAAAAAATAGCGACAGATTGATTTTGACCGAGCCGCGATACATCAGATAGCCGATTATTGCCGCCGAAAGCAAGCCGAGAACAGCACCAATCACAGAAGCTTGGTCGCCACCGGTAGCTTTAGCGGCTGTCCAAAGCGATATCGAAGTTTCGATTCCCTCGCGAATCACCGCTAAAAAGGCTACCGCTGTTAGTCCAAGCGATGACCCGGCGAGCGCTCGATCTACTCCGCTGCGCAAGTTAACAGCAAGTTTGTGACTGTTGCGGGCCATCCAGAAAATCATCCAGGTAATAAAAATGACGGCCAAAATCGAGGCAAACCCGGTGATATTCTCTTGCGTGTGTGCTGGCAGGTTTTGAAGGCTCAAACTGAGCACTAAGCCGACGATGATTGAAACAGCGATGGCAGCAACGACCCCGCTTAGCATTGAGCGAATCTGCTTTTGCTGACCAACTTTTTTAAGGTAGCTAGCCAAGATGCTGATTATTAGCGCGGCTTCAAGGCCTTCGCGAATTCCAATCAGATAGCTGCCAAGCAAAAGATGCTGCCTCTCAATATTTATCTGTCTTCAGTCTAGGTTAGGTTACCCTAACCTAACAAGGGCTAACCGCAAACTGCTCAGATTTCGCCTAAAGTTGAGTCATGGCAAAACCAGCTTTTAACTATCGTCGCGTGCTGTTTGTGCACGCTCACCCAGATGACGAGAGCCTATCGACCGGGCACGTAATTGCCGATCGCATGGCTGCCGGCGCAGACGTGATGGTTTTGACCTTGACTCGCGGCGAACGAGGCAAAATGAAGCTAGTTGAACTCAAGTCGCTCGAGGGCAACCTTTCGGCTATGGGCGCTTTTCGCACCAATGAATTGATCAACGCCCTCAAAGAGTTCAACCAAGGTGAGGCCAAAGTTCTGCACCGATTTGCCGGAACCCGCGCTTATTTAGACTCTGGGCTGCGAATCAACGCCCTCGGCAAACCTGCTAAGCCTAAAGAACTCGATGAAATGGCGCTGGCCGCTGTTACAACTTCTGTGATTGCAGACGATGTTATTCGAGCCATTAACGACTTTCGCCCTGAAGCCGTGGTCACCTACAACGCAAACGGTGGTTATGGCCACCCAGATCACAAGGCTGCATTCGAAGGCACTGCACTCGCATTGCGCAAATATGCCAAAGCACACAACGGCAAGGCGCCGAAGTTTTGGGTTGTGGCCGAGCCAGGTGAGCGCTTTGACATGACCATCGGCAACGAAAGCACCACCGAGGTGCGAAAAGCCGCCATAAGCGCTCACGCCAGCCAAGTAATTTTGACTGCAGAGACTTTTGCCGTGGCGCCAACTCAAGAGCACCGATTCGACGACCCAGATCGTTTGCGGCTGATTCGCCGACCAAGTTTCTGGCTGCCGGCGCGAAAGATTTTAGGAGGCCTTTGGGGTTTGCCACTTGGGCTATTGCTCGCCGTGGCAGGCACACTGCTGCACCGCGTGCACACCAGCGGGGTCGATCAGATTCCGATTGGGCTAATCGTGGCCTTGCTTATGACAGGTTCTCTTGGGCTTGGTTTGCGCCTTTTGCGCAGCAGCCTCGGCGCACTTTATTTGATGACCTTGGCTTTCTATGTGTCGATTTGGTACTTCGCCAATGGTCGCCCAAACAACCCGCTGATTCTTGGTGATGCGCTTGGCAACGGGTGGGCATTTGGTTCGGTTGCCTTGTTGGCAGTAATCATTTTGTTCCCTCGCCTTCGCCCAAAAACTTGGAGCAAGAGCGCTTCTGGCCACCGCTAGAGATAAAATATTTAAAGATTTAGCAAAGGAAAATCTCTGTGACTTATGTAATCGCTTTGCCTTGTGTTGATGTGAAAGACAAGGCTTGCATTGACGAATGCCCTGTTGACTGCATCTATGAGGGCGACCGCATGCTATACATTCACCCCGATGAGTGTGTCGACTGTGGCGCTTGTGAACCGGTTTGCCCGGTTGAAGCGATTTATTACGAAGATGACCTGCCAGCACAGTGGTCTGACTACTACAAGGCCAACGTTGAGTTTTTTGAAACCATCGGTTCACCTGGCGGCGCAGCCAAGGTGGGCATCATCAACAGCGATCACGTCGTAGTTTCTGCTTTGCCACCACAGGCATAGGTTCGGCTGGTTTCGATTGTTTGATCGTCTGCCCGAGTATCCGTGGCAACAGCTAAAGCCTTTTTCGGCCAAAGCTGCTTTGCACGCTGGGGGAGCAGTCGATTTGTCGATTGGGTCACCGGTTGACCCAACGCCTGAAGTTATTCAGCAAGCTCTTGACAATGCTTCAAATGCTCCCGGATACCCCTCAACCGCAGGCACTCCGGCTTTGCGCCAAGCAGTTGTCGAATGGTTTGCGCGTCGCCGCGGTGTGCCTGGTCTAAACGCCAATCAGGTTATGCCCACGATTGGCTCTAAAGAATTCATCAGCTGGTTGCCTCTGATGCTGGGCCTTGGCGCTGGCGACGTGGTGGTCCAGCCCGAGGCTGCTTACACCGCATATGCTGTCGGCGCTGCGCTGTGCGGTGCCGAGATTTATTCGCAAGATGACCCCGCCCTGTGGCCCGAAAACGCCAAATTAATTTGGATCAACTCGCCAGGCAACCCTGACGGTCGAGTGTTAGACGTCGATTATTTGAAAGCCGCCGTTGCTCGTGCGCGCGAAATCGGTGCGCTGCTTGCCAGCGACGAATGCTATGCCGAGCTTGGCTGGTCGGGCAAGTGGGCAACCGAGGTGATTCCGAGCATTCTCGACCCAAGAGTTATTGGCAACGACCTCTCTAGCGTGCTGGCGGTTTATTCGCTGAGCAAGCAGTCGAACCTCGCCGGTTATCGCGCGGCATTCGCGGTGGGCGAAGAGTCACTCGTCAAAGCCATCGTGAACCTTCGCATGCACGCCGGCATGATGAGTCCTTGGCCGGTGCAGCAAGCGATGACCGTGGCACTTGTCGATGATGCTCACGTTGAACACCAACGCGAGCTGTATCGTGCGCGCCGCGATGTGCTTTTGCCGGCGGTGCAAAAGTTTGGCTTCGAGGTGAGCCACAGCGAGGCTGGTCTTTATCTTTGGGCGACTCTAGGCGAAGACTGCTGGGTGACTGTTGACCGCATGGCCGAACTTGGCATTGTCGTTGTGCCGGGTAGTTTTTATGGCGACCCAGCGAGCAAACACGTTCGTTTTTCAATCACAGCAACCGATGCAGCCATTGCCGAAGGCGCAGCACGTCTGCTCAATGCCATAGGCTAGAAACACCCTCAAGAACTCTCAGGAGCCACCATGACCTCCAACGAAAAAGTAACCATTAGCTATGGCGAGAAAACCGCTGAAATGCCAGTGTTGCAAAGCGTTGATGGCCCTTCAGCCGTTGACACTTCTAAGTTGCTCGCCAACATTGGCTTGACCAGCTTTGACCAGGGGTTCGTGAACACTGCTTCGACCAAATCAGCCATCACCTTCATCGATGGCGAGCAGGGCATCTTGCGTTACCGCGGATACCCGATTGACGAGCTTGCTGGCAACAAGAGCTTTCTAGAAGTTGCCTATCTTTTGATTTATGGCGAGCTGCCAAACGAGTTTGAACTTGCCAACTTTGATGGCCGCCTGCGCCGCCACACTTTGATTCACGAAGACCTCAAAGGCTTTTTCGACGCGTTCCCGCAGAACGCCCACCCAATGTCAGTTTTGGCTTCTGGGGTATCAGCTCTTTCGACCTTTTATCAAGACTCGTTGAACCCGCACGACGCCGACCAGGTTGAGCTTTCGACCATTCGCCTGCTAGCCAAAATGCCGGTGTTAACGGCTTACACCCACAAGCGTGGATTAGGTCAAGCGCTGCTCTACCCAGACAACTCACTGAGCATGGTTGAGAACTTCTTGCGCCTAAACTTTGGCAACATGGCTGAGCCTTACATTCAGAACCCGGTCATCACCAAAGCGCTAGACACGCTTTTGGTGCTTCACGCCGACCACGAGCAGAACTGTTCAACTTCGACCGTGCGCCTAGTTGGCTCAAGCCAGGCAAACCTGTTCGCTTCGGTTTCGGCGGGCATCAGCGCGCTGTTTGGCCCGCTTCACGGTGGTGCCAACGAGGCCGTTCTCGAGATGCTCACTCACATTCGAGACAGCGGCGAATCGGTCGAGCGCTATGTTGAGCGCGTCAAGAATAAAGAGGATGGCATTCGCCTCATGGGCTTTGGCCACCGCGTCTATAAGAGCTTCGACCCGCGCGCCAAGATCGTCAAGGCCACTGCCGACAGCGTTCTAGCCGAGTTGGGTGTCAATGACCCGCTGCTCGACATTGCCAAGCAGCTTGAGGCCGCTGCTCTTGCCGACCCTTACTTTGTTGAGCGCAAGCTTTACCCAAACGTCGACTTCTACACCGGCGTGATCTATAAGGCCATGGGGTTCCCGCCAAAGATGTTCACCGCACTATTTGCGATGGGCCGTTTGCCAGGATGGATCGCCCACTGGCGCGAAATGATGGTAGACCCAGCGACCAAGATTGGCCGCCCACAGCAGGTTTACATCGGCGAGCCAGAGCGCCACCTTTATTAGACCAAAACTTTCAAACAAGAAAAAAGGTGCTCCCAATTCGGGGGCACCTTTTTTATTTTGGGATTCAGCCGAGGTTTAGCCAATAAACCGCGGTGTCGCCATAACTCTTGGTTTCGTCAAGAACCAAACCGGTCGGCAGCGTCGGCACCTCGGTGCGGCTTGAGCGTTCGAGAATGATGGTGGCGTCTGGCTTTAGCCATGCGAGCAGATTTTGTAGGTTTTCGGTGACCTCGTCATTGCTGACGTTATAGGGTGGGTCGATAAAAACTAGGTCAAATGCGGGGGCGGCTTCGCCGGTGGTCAAGAACGTGTTGACCGGTTGAATGACCACTTTAATTCGCACGTCGACGCCCTCGGCAAAGAGGTTTTTGTCAACTTTTTTGCAGTTCACTTCGCACACGGCTGCTGCTTGGCGGTTGCTTTCAACGAGAACGGCGCTGATTGCGCCCCGGCTTAGAGCCTCGAGACCCAGTGCGCCGGTGCCGGCATAAAGGTCAAGGGTTGCTGCGCCTTCAACAATGCCTCGCGCGTCGATGCGGCTAAAGATGCTCTCGCGAACGCGGTCGCTGGTTGGGCGGGTTGATTTTGCGGGGGATGCCAGCTTTAGTGAGCCGGCAACGCCAGAAATGATTCTT
>CAISOV010000064.1 GCA_903887175.1 uncultured Micrococcales bacterium | reverse complement strand
TGTGAGCATAGGAACCAACGACTTGACGCATTATATTTTGCAGGATTACCAGCCGGCAGCTGAAACTGAAAGGTTGTTGAGGCAGGGGCACTCAAGACGAACTTTGAGCTTAGACGTCGACAGCCCTTATGAAGCGTTGATCTTTAGTCAGGTGAAAAGAGTTATTGACGCGGCAAAAGTTGTGGGCAAGCCGGTCGGAGTGTGTGGCGAAATGGCAGCAGACGCTCGTGCTTCAACGCAGTTCATAAAATGGGGCGTTGACAGTTTGTCAGTAGCACCGGCCCTTATTGCACCGCTTCGGGCAGCACTGTCGAGCGCAATCTAAAACTGGTTGGCTCTAAAAACGGCAGTCTTGGCGCTTTAGGCGCGGCCACGCAAAATTGCTTGCTTTACCTCTGCAACAGCACGGGTCACCTGAATGCCTCGAGGGCAGGCCTCGGTGCAGTTGAAGGTGGTGCGGCAGCGCCAAACGCCCTCTTTGTCGTTCAAAATGTCGAGGCGCACTTCGGCGCCTTCGTCGCGTGAGTCAAAGATGAATCGGTGGGCGTTGACGATAGCGGCTGGGCCAAAGTACTGACCGTCGGTCCAGAACACAGGGCAGCTGGTGGTGCAGGCTGCACACAAAATGCACTTGGTGGTGTCGTCAAAACGGGCACGCTGCTCTGCGCTCTGAAGGCGTTCTTTCTCGGGCTTGTCGTTTGCGATCAAGAACGGCTTGATGTCACGATACGCCTGATAGAACGGGTTCATGTCAACGACTAGGTCTTTTTCAACTTCGAGGCCCTTGATGGGTTCGACAGTGATTGGCTCGTTGATGTTTAGGTCTTTAATCAGGGTCTTGCAAGCAAGTCGGTTGCGACCGTTGATTCGCATTGCGTCTGAACCACAAACACCGTGGGCACAGCTGCGCCTAAAGGTTAGTGAACCGTCGTGCTCCCACTTGATCTTGTGCAAGGCATCAAGCACGCGGTCGGTGCCAAACATGGTGACGTGAAAGTCTTGCCAGGTTGACTCTTCGCTAACCTCTGGGTTGAAGCGACGAACGCGAATGGTTACATCGAAGCTCGGAATAACGCCGATTTCGACTGGCGCTTCGGTGGTTGCAGTTGCCATTAGTACTTACGCTCCATTGGCTGATAGTTGGTGATGGTGACTGGCTTCCAGCCAATTGTGATGTTGTCAGCGGCTTTTTCAGCCACTTTTTTAGCCTTGTAGGCCATCGAGTGAACCATGAACTTTTCGTCGTTGCGGGTTTCAAAGTCTTCTCTGAAGTGGCCGCCGCGGCTTTCACGTCGCTCGCGCGCTGTGTAGGCCAAAACTTCGGCTAGGTCGAGCAAGAATCCGAGTTCGATTGCCTCTAGCAGGTCGGTGTTGAAGCGCTCGCCCTGGTCTTGAATCGAAATGTTCGCATAGCGCGCGCGAAGCTCAACAATCTTGTCGAGAGCTTCGTTCAAAGTTTCTTCGGTGCGATAAACCTGAGCGTTTTTGTCCATGGTGTCTTGCAGTTCTTTGCGCAAAACCGCAACTTTTTCGGTGCCTTTTGAGTTGCGAACAGCTTGAATCAAAGCGATTACGTCGTCAGTGGCGCCTTCTGGCAGCGGCACCTGAGTTGCGGTCTTGGCAAACTCGACTGCATAGTTGCCGGCACGTTTGCCGAAGACGTTGATGTCGAGAAGCGAGTTAGTGCCGAGGCGGTTTGCGCCGTGCACCGAAACGCAGGCACATTCGCCAGCTGCATAAAGGCCAGGCACAACGGTGTCGTTGTCGCTCAAAACTTCAGCCTTGATGTTGGTTGGAATGCCACCCATTGCATAGTGCGCTGTTGGGAACACTGGCACTGGCTCGGTGTATGGCTCGACACCTAGGTAGGTGCGAGCAAACTCTGTGATGTCTGGCAGCTTGGCATCAATCACTGCGGGTGGCAGGTGGGTGAGGTCAAGCAAAACATAGTCTTTGTGCGGGCCAGCGCCGCGGCCTTCGCGAACCTCGTTTGCCATTGCGCGAGCAACCATGTCGCGTGGTGCCAGGTCTTTGATGGTCGGCGCGTAACGCTCCATGAAGCGCTCACCTGAAGCGTTGCGCAAAATGCCACCTTCACCGCGAGCGGCTTCAGAGAGCAAGATGCCCAGACCGGCTAGACCGGTTGGGTGAAACTGATAGAACTCCATGTCTTCAAGCGGCAATCCCTTGCGCCAGATGATTCCGACGCCGTCGCCTGTCAAAGTGTGAGCGTTTGAAGTGGTCTTGAAGATTTTGCCGAAACCACCGGTTGCAAAAATGATCGACTTGCCCTTGAAAACGTGCAGTTCGCCAGTTGCCAGCTCGTAGGCAACAACAGCCGAAGGGCGCTGCTGACCATCGACTTCGGCCATGACTAGGTCGAGCACATAAAACTCGTTATAAAACTCGATGCCCAACTTGACACAGTTTTGATACAGGGTCTGCAAAATCATGTGACCGGTGCGGTCGGCTGCGTAGCATGAGCGACGAACCGGAGCCTTGCCGTGGTCGCGAGTGTGGCCACCAAAACGACGCTGGTCAATCTTGCCATCGGGGGTGCGGTTGAAAGGCAAGCCCATGTTCTCTAGGTCGATAACTGCCTGAACTGACTCTTTCGCAAGAATTTCGGCGGCGTCTTGGTCAACCAAATAGTCGCCACCTTTTACGGTGTCAAAAGTGTGCCATTCCCAAGAGTCTTCTTCAACGTTGGCAAGAGCTGCCGCCATGCCACCCTGAGCCGCGCCGGTGTGCGAGCGGGTAGGGAACAGTTTTGAAATAACTGCGGTCTTGGCGTGTGGGCCAGCTTCGATTGCCGCGCGCATGCCAGCGCCACCGGCGCCAACGATTACGACATCGTATTCGTAGGTGTGAACCTTTGGTTGAGCCGTTGACACTGTTGAGTCCTTTGTTTAGAAGCTTGAGGTGTTACTTGACAGGGCAGAGGGCAGCCACGTTGGCGCCGTCTTTGCCCAGAAGGCTGATTGAGCTAGCGTCGCCGCAAGGGGTGAAAGTTGTGAGCGCCAAGATTCCAATAACAATCAAGGTCGCGCAAACAATCCAGAGCAGCCAAACCAAGGTGCGGCGAATCCATTCAACTTCGGCATAGTCGTTGACCAAAGTTCGCATGCCGTTGGTGCCGTGAATCAGAGCAAGCACGAGCATGGTTACGTCCCACACCTGCCAAAATGGCGATGCCCACTTGCCAGCCACGAAAGCGAAGTTGATGGCGTGAATTCCTTCGCCAACCATGAGGTTTGCAAACAGGTGACCAAAAATCAGAATGACAAGAAGCACGCCAGACAGGCGCATGTACATCCAACCGTATTTTTCAAGGTTGAATCCGGGGCGCTTGCGGCTGCGAGGGGTTTCAATAACTACAGACATTTCAAACCTCTTAGATGTGGCTGAACACGTTGATTAGGTGGCGGGGAGCAAAACCCAAGAAAAGAAGAACAGCAAGACCGATGACGACCCAGAACATAACGTTCTGAAACTTGGCGCCCTTGCGCCAGAAGTCGATCAAAATAATGCGAATACCGTTGAGCGAGTGGAACAAAATAGCTGCCACAAGACCGGTTTCACCTAGGCCGATGTACCAGGTTTTGTAGGTTGCAATCACGGCGTCGTAACCTGCTGGGTCGATGCGAACAAGTGCGGTGTCAAGCACGTGAACTAGCAAAAAGAAGAAAATAGCAACGCCGGTGATGCGGTGCAAAACCCAAGACCACATGCCAACTTTGCCTCTATAAAGTGTTCCTGCGGGCCTATTTGCCACGAAGATCCTCCTCGACCGGATGCCTGTTATCAGCTCTTCAAGTCTAAACCTGCGACAATAGGTGCAACTGCAAAAAGCACTTATCAGAGGCCTAAATAATGAACTCTCAGCGAACTCCAACCGAACGCTTTCACAGCATTATTCCCGCAGGCGGAATCGGCAGCCGACTTTGGCCGCTTTCTCGAGCATCGGCACCAAAGTTTTTGCACGACCTAACTGGCTCAGGGCAAACCCTTTTGCAAGACACCTGGGACCGTCTGACTCCGATTGCCGGCGAAGATCGCATTCTGGTGGTCACTGGCCAGGCTCACGCTAAAGCGGTCAACGAGCAAATCGAAGGTTTATTGCCGCAGAATCTAGTTCTTGAGCAGTCACCTAAAGATTCAACGGCTGCCATTGCGCTCGCCGCAGCTATTTTGATGAAGCGAGAGCCAGATGTAATCATCGGATCTTTTGCGGCCGACCACGTTATAAATGAGTCCGCAATCTTTCTGCAGACCGTCAAAGAGGCAATTGAAGTTGCCGCCACCGGCAAAATTGTGACCATCGGCATTCAACCCTCTGAGCCTTCGGTAGCTTTTGGCTACATCAAAATGGGCGACAAACTGGGCATCGCGCAAGCGCCTTCGGCACGAGCGGTCGACAGCTTTGTTGAAAAACCGAACATCGCCAAAGCGCGCAAGTTTGTTGAGAGCGGAAAATACCTTTGGAACGCGGGCATGTTTGTGGCGCCGGCGGCTTTGCTGCTAGACGAGCTAGCCAAGAATGAACCTGCGCTTCACGCAGATCTGATGCGCATCGCTGACGCTTGGGGCACTTCAAGCCAAGCTGAAGTTCTAGAAGATGTTTGGCCCGGTTTAAAAAAAGTGGCGATTGATTATTCGATTGCCGAACCGGCTGCCGAAGCTGGCCTCGTTGCCGTTGTTCCGGGCAAGTTCACCTGGCACGATGTTGGCGACTTTGCGGCGATTGCCGAGCTGCAGTCGCAGGGCCGTCGCGGCAATCTTGCGGTTTTGGGTAACGCCAAGGTGCTTGCCGATTCATCCAGCGGAATTTTGGTCAGTGACACCGATCGTCTGATTGCCCTGATTGGTGTTGAAGACATCATCGTTGTCGACACCCCCGATGCGCTTTTGGTCACCACCAAAGAGCACGCTCAGCGTGTGAAATCTTTGGTCGACGCACTTAAAGCCACCGGTCACAGCGAAGTTTTGTAGCAAACCTAATGAAAGGAACCAAGCAAATGAAAAAACAGATTTTTGCAGCAGCAACACTTTTGGCTACCGCAAGCCTCGCGCTTGCCGGCTGTTCAACCGCGCCAGCGACCCCAACCGCCACGGCCGCAAATTACAAAGCCTGCATGGTTACCAACTCGGGCAACCTTCAAGACAAGTCTTTCAACCAGTCTTCTTGGGAGGGTGTTCAAAAAGCGCAAGCTGACATCGCTGGAGTAAAAGCAAAAGTTGCGGTTTCAGCTGATGACGCTGCGCTTTTGGCAAACACTCAGGCTTTTGCTAGCGAAAAATGTAACTTTATTTTGACTGTTGGTTGGCAGCTTGCCCCGGCAACTGGTGAGGTAGCAACAGCTAACCCGGCAATCGACTTTGCGATTGTCGACAACCCGCCGGTTGACGCCAACTGGGCTACTTTGACGTTGCCAAACGTGAAGCCAATTTTGTTCAGCACCGAGCAGGCAGCTTATTTGGCGGGTTATCTTGCCGCTGCCAGCACTAAAACCGGCACGGTTGCCGCGTTTGGTGGCACACCTGAGGCACCGGTTAAGGCATTTCTTGATGGTTTCTCAGATGGCATCGACAAGTTCAACACCGATAACGGCGGTTCGGTTAAGTTGTTGGGCTGGAACAAAGCCAAGCAAACCGGAACTTTCTCGGGCGACTACACCGACATTGCCAAGGGCAAAACTTTGAGCGAACAGTTCATCGCCCAAGGTGCTGACATTATCTTGCCCGTTGCGGGCCAGGTTGGTGAAGGTGCCGGTGCGGCGGCGCTTGAAAAGCCGGGCACCTCGGTTATTTGGGTTGACAGCGACGGGTATCTCACAGCGCCTGTGGCTTATAAACCAATTATGCTCACTTCGATTCAAAAGAACATGACCGATGCTGTGGCCAGAGTGATTGGCCAGGCTCATGACGGCACCTGGAGCAACAGCACTTTTATCGGAACTCTGGCCAATGGCGGTGTGTCGATTGCGCCTCAACACGACCTGGCTTGGCCTGACGGGGTGGCTGCCAAAATAGATCAGCTCAAAGCAGACATCATCTCGGGCGCCATCAAAGTTGTTTCAGCCTCGACCCCGAACTAAATCGCTAAAGGCTTCAGCCTAAAAATTCGGATGCTCGCCAGTGAGGCGGGCATCCGTTTTTTGTTGGTTTGTAACTATTGAGTTAATAAATTGCTCTAACGGGGTGTCGGCAGTTCAGGCGAGCTTAAGCTAAAGGCATTAGGGCAGTGAATGGCACTGCCCGGCAATAGGAGGAAAACCGTGAAAAGCATTTCGCGCAGTACCGTCGTCAAGGCATTTGCTGGCTCAGCAATCTTGGCCCTTGCACTAACCGGTTGTGCAGCACCAGCTGCCACACCAACCGCAACTCCAATCGACTACAAGGCCTGCATGGTTTCTGACCAGGGCGGCTTCAAAGATGCAAGCTTCAACGAAGAGGCCTATAACGGCTTGCTTCAGGCAAAGACCACCATTGGTGTTCAGACCGCTCAGGTTGAGTCACCAGAGAAGGCAGCAGCTGCTGACTTTGTTTCAGGTGTAGGCGCCATGGTTACTGCAAAATGTAACATCATCATCAACGTTGGTTTCGCTCTAGCAGCTGCCACCGGTGATGCCGCTAAGGCAAACCCAAACATCAACTTTGCGTTGATTGACTCAGCCCTTTCAAACCCTGACTACTCGCCGTTGTCATTGCCAAACGTGAAGCCTTTGCAATATGACACAGCACAGGCAGCATTCTTGGCTGGTTACCTTGCAGCAGCTACCAGCAAGACTCACAAAGTTGCAACCTTTGGTGGCGCACCGTACCCATCTGTAACCATCTTTATGGATGGCTTCAAGCAGGGCGTTGACTACTACAACACCAACAAGGGTGGCTCAGTTGAGGTTCTTGGTGCCGCTGGCACTGACAGCTCAAAGTGGTCATTCACTGGCGACTTCAGCGACGTTAGCAAGGGCAAGACTTTGAGCGAGCAGTTCATCGCTCAGGGCGCCGACATCATTTTGCCAGTTGCTGGCCCAGTTGGCGATGGCACCGGTCAAGCAACTCTTGAGCACCCAGGCACCTACGTTATTGGTGTTGACAGCGACTGGTACAACATCGCTGCTCACGCTGCATACAAGGCAAACATCTTGACCTCGATTGAGAAGCACATGTCTCAGGCTGTTGTCGATGTGATTCAGTCTGGCGTTGACGGCACCTTCACCGGTGGCGACGCTAACCAGTATGTTGGCACTCTAGAAAACGGTGGCGTTTCAATCGCTCCAGTGCACGATGTTGCCTACCCAGACGGCATTCAGGCTGACCTTGACGCGCTTCAGGCCAAGATCATCTCGGGTGAAGTTAAAGTCACCTCGATCTACGCTAAGTAGTCGCTAGCAGTTTTGAAAGCCGGGGGTCGAAAGACCTCCGGCTTTCAACATTTTTGAGTTTTAACAGTCATAGACTTCAAACAAGGGTTTCGAACCTTTTTGATTATTGAGTAGGCAGAGCAATGAAGCTTGAACTTCGTGGCATCACCAAACGTTTTGGCTCGCTCGTGGCGAATGAGAATGTTTCGCTCTTGGTGCAACCGGGCGAGATTCACTGTTTGCTGGGCGAAAACGGTGCCGGCAAATCGACTTTGATGAACGTGCTTTATGGGCTTTATCATGCAGATGCTGGCGAGATTCTGCTTGACGACAAAGTTGTCAACTTTGCTGGCCCCGGTGATGCCATGGCAGCTGGCATTGGCATGGTTCACCAGCACTTTATGTTGATTCCGGTTTTCACCGTTGCCGAGAATGTGATTTTGGGGCACGAGCCAACCAAATTCGGCGGGGTTCTCGACATGGCAGCGGCCCGGGTTAAAGTGCGCGAGATTTCAGACCAATTTGGCTTTGATCTTGACCCTGATGCCATTGTTGGCGATTTGCCGGTTGGCGTGCAGCAGCGAGTCGAAATCGTCAAAGCGCTAATCAGCAACGCCCAGATTTTGATTTTTGACGAGCCAACCGCGGTGCTCACCCCACAAGAAACCGATGAGCTCATGGCCATCATGAAGGCCTTGCGTGAGCGAGGCACGGCGATTGTATTTATTACTCACAAGTTGCGTGAGGTCAAAGAGGTTGCCGACAAAATCACGGTTCTGCGACTTGGCAAAGTGGTTGGCGAGGCATCGCCCCAAGAGTCAGCTAATGAGCTAGCCAGCATGATGGTTGGCCGTGCGGTCGATCTAGAAATTGTGAAAGAGCCTGCCAAACTTGGCGATGCAAGTTTTGTGGTTTCAGGCTTGAGCGCGTTGAGCCACAATGGCACCAAAGTGCTCGACGACGTCAGTTTTGAGATTCACAAGGGTGAGATTTTGGTGATTGCCGGTGTGCAGGGCAATGGCCAAACTGAGCTGACCGAGGCAATTCTTGGCTTGCAATACAAAGCAACCGGATCAATAAAACTTAATGGCGAAGAGCTATTAGGCAAACGAGTTAAGCAGGTGCTTGATATGGGTGTGGGCTTTGTGCCTGAAGACCGCACCGAAGACGGCCTGGTTGCTGACTTCACGATTGCCGAAAACTTGATGCTTGACCGCGCTGACCGCAAGCCTTTTGTGTCGGGTCTAAACCTGCGCTTGGCTTATCTTCGTGAGTTCGCCACCAAGCTGGTTCAGCAATATGACGTGCGCACCCAGAGTATCGAAACCAAAGCGGGCAAGCTTTCGGGCGGCAACCAGCAAAAAGTGGTTTTAGCTCGTGAGCTTTCTCGTGAGCTCAAACTGTTTGTTGCTTCGCAGCCCACTCGGGGGCTTGACGTTGGTTCGATTGAGTTCGTTCACGAACAAATTGTGAAGACGCGCAACTCTGGTTTGCCAGTCTTGATTGTGGCCACTGAACTAGATGAAGCGGTTCAGCTTGGCGACCGAATTGCAGTGATGTATCGAGGAAAAATCGTTGGCATTGTGCCTTCGACTACACCGCGTCAAGTGTTAGGTCAGATGATGGCAGGAATCAGCGCATGAGCGACAAATTGAAAGCAGCGAAGCCGGCTGAGCCAAATGCAGCCCAGCAGAGCACTGAGCTTTCGGGCAATCGTTTTTCGGGGTTTGCCCGCGAGTTAGTCACCGGCAACGCGCTGATTCCGGTGCTCGCTGTTTTAGCATCATTTCTAGTTGGTGGCATTTTGATTGCGTTCTCAAACGAGAGCGTTCAAACCGCATCGGCTTATTTCTTTGCAAGGCCGGGCGACACTTTTCAGGCAATTGGGCAGGCCGTCTTTGGCGCTTATGATGCGCTTTTTCGGGGTTCGATCTATAACTACCAGGCGGGCAACTTTAGTGACGGAATTCTGTCGCTGACTCAAACACTCGCCTATGCCACACCGATCACTATCGCAGGTCTTGGCCTGGCGGTAGCTTTTCGCTCGGGCCTTTTCAACATTGGTGGCACCGGTCAAATTATTGTCGGTGCGGTCGGTTCAACCGTAATCGCGCTTTATGTGCCGATCTGGCCTGGCCCGCTTCACTTTATTGTGGCGGTGCTCGCGGGAATTTTGGGCGGAGCAATCTTTGGTGGTTTCGTTGGTTTTCTTAAAGCGACAACTGGCGCTAACGAGGTAATCGTCACCATCATGTTCAACTATGTTGCTGCCTTTGCCCTGCACTATTCTTTGACCACCTGGCTCAAGGCTCCGCTGGCAGTGAATCCGCAATCGAGCCCGGTGCCAAACGACGCGCTCTACCCGCTATTGGCGGGCGATGCCTACCCGCTTCACGCAGGCTTTATAGCGATGCTGCTTGCCGTGGCTGCGGTTTGGTGGCTGATGAACCGCTCTTCGGTGGGCTTTCACTTCAAGGCTCTGGGCCACAACCCGAGCGCGTCTAAAGTGGCCGGCATTAACATCAACCGCACCTACTTTTTGGTCATGGCAGTTTCAGGTGCTTTGGCGGGGCTGGCAGGCACCTCTCAGATTCTTGGCACCGAAAAATATCTAGGAACGGGCGTGGCAGCTACCTATGGTTTCGATGCCATCACCGTTGCATTGCTTGGTCGTTCGAACCCATTAGGCGTTTTAGCTGCCGGAATTTTGTTTGGTGGTGTGCGCGCCGGCGCAGTGACCATGCAGGCTAACCAAAATGTTCCGATTGACAGTGTTTATGTCGTGCAATCGATGATTGTGCTGTTTATTGCAGCACCGCCGCTGGTGCGTTCGATTTTCTTTATGCCTAAGCAAAAGGAGGTTCGCGCATGAAAGCTCTAAAGCTTGGTGCTGTTAGAGTGCCAATCATCTTGTCGGTGCTGACGCTTATCACTTTGTGGCTCGCGGTGGCAGCACCCAGCGGCATCACCACCATTCAAGTCAACAGCAACGCTAATTCGACTGGAGCGGCGGGCGAAGCATTTCGTTTCGCAAACATCACAGCGATAACCGCCCAGAGCGCCTGGATTAGTTTTGGCCTAACTGCAATTGTGACGGCCTTGGCATGGTGGTTTTCGCTAACGGCCCGCAAGCCGTCTCGTTGGTTGAGCATCGGTTTCGGAGTGATTTTTGTTTTCAACATTCTGATCTCGCTTTTCAACGGTCAAACCATGACCATCACAGCGTTGTTGCACGGTTCGCTTTCGCTTGCCGTGCCGCTCGTCTTTGGGTCGCTGGCAGGTGTTCTTAGCGAACGGGTTGGTTTGGTGAACATTGCTATCGAGGGGCAATTGCTCGCCGGTGCGTTTGTATCAGCTCTGGTCGCCACGCTGGTTCAGAACCCGTGGGCAGGGCTCGTCGGCGCTTTGGTTGCCGGTGCTTTTGTATCTTGGCTATTGGCAGTGTTTGCGATTCGATATGTAGTTGACCAGATCATTATCGGTGTTGTTCTCAACGTTCTAATCGTCGGTCTCACAAACTTTATGTTCAGCACATTTATGTCTTCGAACCAGGCGCTATTCAATTCACCGCCTCGCATGCCATCTATTGATGTGCCCGGGCTTTCGCAGATTCCGGTGCTTGGCCCAGTTTTCTTTAGCCAAAGCCCGATTGTTTATTTGATGTATTTCGCTGTTGCCGGGGTTTGGTTTGCGCTCTATAAAACCCGTTGGGGGCTTCGCCTTCGAGCTGTCGGTGAATACCCTAAAGCCGCCGACACGGTGGGCATCAAAGTGTATGCAACTCGCTATCGCAGTGTGATGATCGGTGGCGCTTTGGCTGGCCTCGGCGGCGCTTTCTTTACGCTCGGGCAATCATTGGCTTTTGGCAAAGAGATGACAAATGGCGCTGGTTATATTGCGCTTGCTGCTTTGATTTTTGGCCGCTGGAATCCGGTTTATGCGGCCTTTGCCGGTTTGCTTTTTGGGTTCGCCGAAAACCTTCAATACAGTTTGTCGACTGTCGGCTCGAATGTTCCGAGCGACTTTTTGTTGATGCTGCCTTATGTTTTGACTGTGGTTTTGGTCGCCGGCTTGGTTGGCAAGGTCACCGGCCCCGCGGCGGCTGGCAAAGCCTATATAAAAAGTTAGGTGGCGTTACATATGGTTGAAATTAAATGGGATTCCCTTAGGGCAGCGGCCAGTGAAGCAATGCTCAAGTCTTATTCGCCCTACAGCAACTTTGCGGTTGGGGCTGCGGCTTTGACCGCCGATGGCCGCGTGGTTGCGGGTTGCAACATTGAGAACGCAAGCTATGGCGTGACGCTTTGCGCTGAATGCTCGTTGGTGAGCGACCTATTTCGCACCGGGGGAGGCACGTTGGTGGCCTTCACCTGTGTTGATAAGTCAAACAACATTTTGATGCCATGCGGGCGTTGCCGGCAGTTGCTTTTTGAACACTCGGCGCCGGGAATGCTTCTTGAGACCATCTCGGGCATTCGCACGATTGAACAGGTTTTGCCTGATGCTTTTGGCCGCAGCGATCTTGCGCAGCGCGGCGGTAACGCGGGCGAAGATTTGGGCGAAGGGTTATAGCAATGGCAAGTTTTAGCGCTGTCGAACTTATTATCGCCAAGCGTGAGCGCGGCGAACTCAGCACCGAAGCCATCAACTGGCTGGTTCAGAACTATGTTTCAGGGGCGGTTGCTGACGAGCAGATGTCGGCAATGGCAATGGCAATCTTGCTCAACGGAATGAACCGCCGCGAGATTCATGACCTAACCACCGCCATGATTGCTTCTGGTGAGCGACTTGATTTTGCTGCATTGCCTTGGCCAACTGCCGATAAACATTCGACCGGTGGAGTCGGCGACAAAATCACTCTGCCGCTTGCACCACTGGTCGCCAGTTTTGGCGTTGCTGTGCCGCAGCTGTCGGGTCGAGGTTTGGGGCACACCGGCGGCACGCTTGACAAGCTAGAAGCAATTCATGGCTGGCGCGCGGCTCTGAGCAACCACGAAATGCACCGCCAATTGGCTGAGGTTGGCGCGGTGATTTGCGCGGCGGGCACTGGCCTAGCGCCGGCCGATCGAAAACTTTATGCCTTGCGCGATGTGACTGGCACGGTTGAGTCGATTGCCTTGATATCTAGTTCGATCATGAGCAAAAAGATTGCCGAAGGCACCGATTCTTTGGTGCTAGACGTAAAAGTTGGCTCTGGCGCCTTTATGAAAACGGCTGAGCGGGCGCGAGAGCTGGCTCAAACTCTGGTTGCTCTTGGCCAAGATGCTGGTGTTAAAACCACAGCGTTGCTAACTGACATGAACACGCCGCTCGGTCTAAAAATCGGCAACACACTTGAGGTTGAAGAATCAATTGAAGTGCTGCAGGGTGGCGGCCCGGCCGATGTTGTTGAGCTGACGGTTGAACTTGCCTCTGAAATGCTGCGACTTGCAGGTCACGGTGACGTTGATGTGCACGCCAACCTAAAAAACGGCAAAGCTCACGACAAGTGGGTTCAAATGATCGAAGCTCAAGGCGGCGATCTAAGTGTGCCGTTGCCGCAGGCGCGTGAGAGCCACACAATTATGGCAAGCGCTTCGGGCTTTTTAAATCGGCTAGATGCCCTGCAGGTCGGGGTGGCAGCTTGGCGTTTGGGCGCTGGTCGGGCGCGCAAAGAAGACGCCGTTCAGTTTGGCGCGGGAATCACCTTGCACATCAAGCCCGGGCAGGCGGTTGTCGCTGGCCAGCCGCTCATGACGCTGTTCACAGATGAAGCTTCACGTTTTGATGCGGGCTTAGCTGCGCTTGAAGGCGGGTTTGACATCGGCTCAAATAACGAACCGTTCAACGCTTTTGGCACAGCTATGACCCCTAACCGTTTTGGTGGCTCGGGTAGCATTGTGATTGACCGAATCGAAGGTTAGAAAGCAAAAATGTCTGGTTTGAACCTCAAGAAGCTGCCAAAAATCTCGTTGCACGACCACCTTGACGGTGGTTTGCGCCCTCAAACAATCATCGACCTCGCAGCAGCGGCCGGCCACAAGTTGCCAACCACCGACCCAATTGAACTGGGTCAGTGGTTTGTTGATTCTGCCGATTCAGGCTCACTCGTGCGTTACCTTGAAACTTTCGACCACACCATTGCAGTTATGCAAACCGTTGAGGGTTTGCAACGGGTGGCACGCGAGTTTGTGCTTGATCTAGCGGCCGACGGTGTGATCTATGGCGAAGTTCGCTGGGCGCCTGAACAGCACCTGCAGCAGGGTCTAACGCTTGACCAGGTTGTTGAAGCAGTGCAAGACGGTTTAGAACAGGGCATGGATGCCATTGAGGCCAAAGGCGGATTCATTCGAACTGGGCAACTAGTCACCGCAATGCGTCATGCTGACCGCGGTCTTGAAATCGCTGAACTTGCTGTTAGACACCGCAATGCAGGTGTGGTTGGTTTTGATATTGCAGGTGCTGAAAAAGGCTTCTTGCCGATTCGCCACAAGCTGGCGTTTGACTACTTGGCCAGCGAACTCATGCCGGTCACAGTTCACGCGGGTGAAGCCGACGGCATCGACAGCATTCACGATGCTTTGGTTTCAGGCCGAGCACTTCGGCTAGGTCACGGCGTTCGAATCATCGAAGACATTTTGCTATCACGCAGCGAAAGCGACACCGACTTTGTCGAGCTCGGCCCGGTTGCGCGTTGGGTTTATGACCGTCAGATTCCGCTAGAACTTGCAGTTTCGTCAAACATGCAAACCGGTGCCGTGCAGATTGACGATGCCACGGTGAGCGATCATCCGTTTGCTGTTCTTTATGACCTTGGTTTCAAAGTCACAGTGAACACAGACAACCGCTTGATGAGCGGCACAACTTTGACCAAAGAGCTCGAGTTGCTGGTTGACACATTTGATTACACACTGGCAGACCTAGAGACTTTTCAGTTAAACGCTGCCGAAGCTGCTTTTCAAGATCTTGAACAGCGCGAAGAGCTTATGGACATGATCAGCGAAGGCTTTGCCGACTTTGCCTAACGGCAATTTAGCTAATGCTTTTAGCGCCGAGTCGGTGTTGTTGCAACGCTCGGCAGATTCTTGGCGCGAGGCTATTGCATTGGCCGGCTCGGGTTTAGTGGCCGCCGGTGTAGCCACCGACGCCTACACGCAGGCGATGATCGAAGCGGTCGAAACCAATGGGCCCTACATTGTGATTGCGCCCGGGTTTGCGCTGGCTCACGCCAGACCCTCAGCTGAAGTCTTGCGCTGGGGAATGAGCCTGGTCACGCTGGCCGAACCAGTGCAGTTCGGCGCCGGCGACAACGACCCCGTTTCGGTGGTGGTGGGCCTTGCTGCAGTTGATAAGCAACAGCACATTGTGGCTTTGCAGCTGTTGGCCGAAAAGCTGATTCAGCCCGAGTTTGTGAATTCCCTATTAAAACTTTCTAATTTTGCGCGGTTTGTAGAGATTATTTCTAACTAGGGTGCCAAAATAGCAAGATGAAGATTTTGGCGGTATGCGGCGAGGGCATTGGCACGTCAGTGCTGCTCAAAATGAATGCCGACCGCGTTTTGAAACGCCTCGGAATAGAAGCGCTGGTCGAAGCGACCGACATTGAAACAGCAAATACCACTCGAGATGCCCAAATTTTTCTAACCACAGCTGGGCTTCAAGACAAACTTGTTGCCGGAGCCGCCGAAATCATCGCAATCGACAAAGTTTTTGACCTCGAAGAACTCAGCGACAAACTCGCGGCCGCAATTCTCTAGCCCAGCAGGGTCTTCATAGCCACTGTTAAACCTGTCAAGGCAGCCTCGGCCTCAGCTGCGCTTTTGCCTTCAGACTGCAAATAGCACTTGAGCTTAGGCTCAGTGCCAGACGGCCTAACGATAACTCGGTGCCCAACGGCGCTGTCAAAGCGCAAACCCTCGGTCGGCGGCAAGCCACGCGCGCCAAGCGCCAAATCAGAAAAAGTCACGGCAATGCCATCGATTGCTGCCGGAGGCTGCGCACGCAAACGAGCCATGGTTGCGCCAATCAGGCTCAAATCAGTCACGCGAATCGAAATCTGGCCCGTAGCAAAAAAACCATACTTTTTGCCCAAATCAGACAAATGATCAGCAAGGTTCTTGCCACCAGAGGCAAGTCGGTTAACAATGTCAGCCATCAAAACCGCCGCCGAAATGCCATCTTTGTCAGGCACAACCCCAGGGTCAATGCAATAACCCAAAGCCTCTTCAAAACCAAAAATCAAGCCAGGAACTTTTGAGATCCATTTGAAACCCGTCAACGTTTCGACAAACTCTAAGTTGTAAGCAGCCGCAACTTTTGCCAGCGCCGAACTCGACACAATCGAACAAGCCAAAGCAGCAGAGTTACCCGCGGCGGCTGGGTCAGCAACCCCAGCGGCTGAAAAGCGAGCCGCGATTTCATCAGCCAAAATAAGGCCAACTTCATCGCCGGTCAACTTGCGCCAGCCGCCATCGACCGAAACATCAGCAACCGCCACAGCCAAACGGTCGGCATCAGGATCGTTTGCCAAAATCACCTCAGCACCAACCGAACTAGCCTTGGCAAACGCCAAGTCAAGAGCGCCCGGTTCTTCAGGGTTCGGGAACGCAACCGTGGGGAATCGACCGTCGGGGCGCAACTGCTCGGTCACTGTTTCGAGAGGTTGCAAACCAGCCAAAGCCCAAAGCGGTTCAACAGTTGCCCAGCCAACACCGTGCATGGCTGTGTAAACCATTTTGACCTGTTTGGCATTTGGGTTCAAAACCCCAAAGCCAGCCCATTTTGCTGCGGCCAATCGGTAGTCATTTCGAAGCTCTGCCCCCAAAAGGTGCACGTTAGGTGCGCTGTCAAGGTCGGCCACCTTGGCAATCTGGTCAAAAGTCAACGACTTTGCTACCCGCTCGATTTCGGCAGCAATTTCTTTATCGACAGGGGCAATGATTTGCGAACCGCCGTTGGCGCCGCCTAAATAAACTTTGTAACCGTTGTCACGCGCAGGGTTGTGACTGGCAGTCACCATCACGCCAGCCGAAAGCTCCAAGTGCTTTACTGCAAAAGCCAGCAACGGGGTAGGGGCATAGTCATCAAATAAGTGAACAGCGACGCCAGCCGCAGCAAAAATGGCTGCTGAGTCGGCAGCAAAAACATCGCTGTTGACGCGGCCGTCGAAACCAATTGCCACAGTTGGCGCCGCAAAGTTTGCCTTCAAATAAGACGCAATACCAGAGGCAGCCTGCGCCACCAAAACACGGTTCATTCGGTTCGGGCCAGCACCCAACTCACCGCGCAAGCCAGCTGTGCCAAAACCCAAACGAGCCCCGAACCTGTCTCGCAATTCGGCAAGGTCGGCCTTGCTGCCGGCTTCAACTTTTGCAATCAAAGTGTCGAGCTCAAACCGGGTTTCGGCGTCAGGGTCTTGAGCAACCCAAGCCTTAGCGGCTGCCACTAGTTCAAGAACTTCAGAGAATGACATTCGGCAGTTGCCCTTTAGAGTTTGGTTACGATTTGAGCCAGCAAAGCGCTAATGCGCCCTTCGGCCTCGCGCCCGGCGTCGATCACTTCTTGGTGGCTCAGCGGGGTCTTCTGAATTCCGGCAGCCAAGTTGGTCACGAGCGAAAGCCCCAAAACCTCCATGCCGACCTGCCGTGCCGCGATTGCTTCAAGCGCCGTAGACATGCCAACCACGTGACCGCCCATAACCTTTGCCATTTGAACTTCGGCTGGGGTTTCATAGTGTGGGCCGCGAAACTGCACATAAACGCCATCTTCGAGGGTGCTGTCAACAGTGCGAGCCAGCTCGCGCAACCGGTGAGAATAAAGGTCGGTGAGGTCAACAAAAGTGGCGCCCTCGAGCGGGCTGTCAGCAGTTAGGTTAATGTGGTCGCTGATCAAAACCGGCGAACCAGGTTTGATGGTTTCACGAATGCCACCGGCACCGTTGGTCAAAATCATGGTCTTCACACCGGTTGCCGCCGCGGTTCGCACACCGTGAACCACGCGGCGCACACCGTGCCCCTCGTAATAGTGTGTGCGGGCACCCAACACCAACGCGTGCTTGCCATTCGGCAGCAAAATCGAACGTATCGAAGCCACATGCCCTTCAACTGCTGGTGGCAAAAAACCGGGAATCGAAGCTGCCGGAACGCTCGCCACAGTTTCACCCATAAGGTCAGCAGCCTTAGCCCATCCGCTGCCCAAAGTCAGCGCAATATCGTGACTCGCCACGCCAGTTTTTTCGGCGATAACCGCCGCAGCTTCTAATGCAAGGTCAAAAGGTTCGCTCGAGCCGTGGTTGTGCAGGTTTTCAAATATTTTGCTCATCTTTTGAGTCTAGTTGGCTCGCAGTTTGTTGTTTTGGTGGGGTAGGTCACGGTTTTGCGACACAATTGAATCGTGAGCGAATCAAACCAGTTAACTGCAAAAAAGAACCACCACATCGTCATTATCGGTGGTGGCCCTGGTGGCTACGAAGCCGCTTTGGCCGGTCGCCAACTCGGGGCTGACGTGACCATTATTGAGAGCAACGGAATCGGTGGAAACGCAGTTTTGACCGACGTTGTGCCGTCAAAAGGTTTGATCTCAACCGCCGACGCAGCTAACAACGTCAAGCGCGCCGAGAAACTCGGCATTGGCTTCACAGTTGATGGCGAAAAAGTTCATCCAAAAATGAAAATTGACTTGGGCGCGGTGAACAAGCGATTGCTCGCCATGGCCCACGAACAATCTGTCGAGATGCGTGATGCCCTGCTTGAGGCAGGCGTCAGAGTCTTGAACGGCCGCGGCCGCCTCGATGGCAACCACCACGTTATTTTTGCTCCTAAAGACGGTGGCGCCGAAGAACGTATGGAGGCCAAAACCATCATCGTTGCCGTAGGTGCGACTCCGCGCGAACTGCCAGACGCTAAACCTGATGGCGACCGCATTTTCACCTGGAAGCAACTCTATGATTTGACCGAACTGCCTGAGCACATGATTGTGGTCGGTTCAGGTGTCACCGGCGCCGAGTTCGCCTCAGCTTTTCACGGCATCGGTTGTGAAGTAACTTTGATTTCAAGCCGAGACATGGTGTTGCCAAGTCAAGACCAAGATGCCGCCGAACTAATCGAAAACGTTTTTCGCAGCAAAGGCATGAACGTGCTCAACAAGTCGCGCGCTGACAAAGTGGTCAACACTGGTTCGGGCGTCGAAGTCACATTGAGCGACGGAACCATCGTCAAAGGCTCGCACTGTTTGATGGCCGTCGGTTCGATTCCCAACACAGCGGGCTTGGGCCTGACCGAGGCCGGGGTCGAACTCACCGAATCGGGTCACATCGTCACCAACAAGGTTGCACGCACCTCACGTGCCAACGTTTATGCGGCCGGTGACTGCACAACATTTTTGCCGTTGGCCAGCGTCAGCGCAATGCAGGGCCGAACCGCCGTGTTTCACACCATGGGCGACGTTGCAATGCCAACCCAAATTCGCAACGTGTCGGCTAACGTCTTCACCTCACCCGAAATCGCCTCGGTGGGTTGGTCGCAGGCCGCTCTAGAGGCCGGCGAAGTCAACGGCAACGTCGTCAAGTTCGATCTGCCATCAAACCCGCGTGCCAAGATGATGGGCTTGCAGTTCGGTTTCATCAAGATCATCGCCTCAACCGGTGGCACTGTCATCGGTGGCGTGGTTGTCGCAAAGTCGGCATCTGAGTTGATTTACCCCATCGCCGTTGCTATCGAAAACCGCTTGACTGTCGATGACCTGGCTCGCACCTTCACGGTGTATCCGTCGCTTTCAGGCACCATCATGGAAGTCGCGCGGGCGCTGCACACGCCGAACGTCTAGGGCTGTAAGGGCAGCTAAGTTTTGCAGCACCTTTTGCGCTGGCGCAATGTCGCTAGCAGCCAATAGCGTCTAGCTATGGCTCTAACTTTGCTTTGCCCTAAGTGCAGCACCAAGACTAAAAAGTTCTGGTTTGCGCACAAAACCGAAGTTCTCAACATTCGCGGTGAAGTTGCTCTGCACCCTGACGGTGCAGTGGCTTGGGGTTACCCGACTAGACGCTGCCCAAGTTGTGATTGGGCGGGCGACTGGGCCGTCATTGCTCAGCCGACAGCGCCACCTCTAATAAGTTTTGACGATGATGACGAAGACGATGATTACATCGCCCACTATTACCACTAAAAGGGTTAGCTAGTCTTCGAACTCTAGCAGCACGGTTCCAGCTGGCACCGTCTCACCTACTGCCACACTCACGGCCTTGATTACTCCGTCTTTGTGGGCGTTTAGCGGCTGCTCCATTTTCATAGCCTCGAGCACAACAACGAGGTCGCCCTTGGCTACTTTGTCGCCGAGAGCTACAGCGATTTTCACTACTGTCGACTGCATCGGAGCCTTTATCGAGTTGCCGTTGCCGCCGGTGCCCGCAACAGTTCCAGCTTTGCGTTTTGTTGGGGCAGAGGTTGCGCCCACACCACTTGACGTGCCGGCAAATAGGTTGCTTGGCAGGCTCACCTCAAGACGCTTGCCATCGACTTCGACAACAACTGAGTTTCGTTCAGCAGCGCTGGCGCCAGCTTCATGCTCGCCGTCGAAAGCCGCAATGTCGTTTATAAACTCGGTTTCGATCCAACGGGTGTAAATGCCAAACTTGCCGACGCCGTCTGGTGTAGGCGAGCCGATGAAGGCTGCCTCGTTGACAATCTTTTGGTGAAAAGGCAAAACAGTCGGCAGACCTTCGACCTTCATCTCGCTCAGCGCGCGACGGGCCCGAGCCAAAGCTTCGTTGCGGTTAGCGCCGGTAACAATCAGCTTGGCAACCATAGAGTCAAATGAACCCGAGATTTCGTCGCCTGATTCAACACCAGAGTCAACGCGAACGCCAGGGCCAGAAGGGGCTTTGAATAATTTAACCGGGCCAGGCGCTGGCATAAAGTTGCGACCGGCATCTTCGCCGTTGATGCGAAATTCGAAACTGTGCCCTTTGACAACAGGGTCGGCATAGTCGAGCTTGCCACCCTCAGCAAGCCTGAACTGCTCGCGAACAAGGTCGATGCCGGTGACTTCTTCTGAAACGGGGTGCTCAACCTGCAGGCGAGTGTTCACTTCGAGGAACGAAATGGTGCCGTCTTGGGCAACTAAGAATTCGCAGGTGCCTGCACCCTGGTAGCCAACCTCTTTCAAAATTGCCTTCGATGACTCATAGAGGCGCTTGATTTGGTCATCGGTCAAAAACGGTGCTGGAGCTTCTTCAACAAGTTTTTGGTGGCGACGCTGCAATGAGCAGTCGCGCGTTGAAACCACAACCACGTTGCCGTAGGCGTCGGCCAAACACTGGGTTTCGACGTGGCGAGGTTTCTCAAGATATTTTTCAACGAAGCATTCGCCTCGGCCGAAAGCAGCGATTGCCTCACGAGTTGCTGAGTCGAAAAGTTCGGCAACTTCTGATTCTGCATAAGCGACCTTGATGCCGCGACCGCCACCGCCATAGGCTGCCTTGATTGCAACCGGCACGCCGTGTTTAGCGACAAACTCAAGAACTTCTTCGGCGCCCGAAACCGGGTTTAGCGTGCCGGCAGCTAACGGCGCACCAACTTTTTCGGCAACGTGACGAGCTGAAACTTTGTCGCCCAAGCGTTCAATCGCCTCTGGCGAAGGGCCGATCCAAATCAAACCCGCAGCAATGACACGTCGGGCAAATTCGGCATTCTCGGCCAAAAAGCCATAACCCGGGTGCACCGCGTTAGCACCTGAACGAGTGGCAACATCTAGAATCTTTTCAATAACTAGGTAAGTCTCAGGGCCGGTAGTGCCATTTAGGGCATAAGCCTCGTCTGACAGCTTGACGTGCATTGCGTCGCGGTCTTGGTCGGCATAAACAGCAACCGAGGTGATGCCAGCGTCGCGCGCTGCTCGAGCAATTCGCACCGCGATTTCACCACGGTTGGCGATGAGCAGTTTGGTGATTTTTGTGACGTTAGCTGCGTTCATAATTGTCAAGCCTATTGGCAAATAGCCTTAGTTCGCCCGAAAATCGGGTGAAAAGTGTTACCGATTCCAAAACGTTGAATAGTCAACACCAAGTTCTAGGGCCATCAATCGAAGGGTAGGCAACGACAAACCAATCACAGTGTGTGGGTCGCCTTCGATGGCGCTAATAAACGCACCACCGAGGCCGTCGATGGTGAAGGCGCCAGCAACTTTCAAGGGTTCGCCAGTTGCCACATAGGCGTCGATCTCGTGATCGCTAAGGTTCGCAAAGTGCACCGTTGCATGCGAAACTCGAGTCGTTGCCGCTCGAGATGCGCCAGTTTTGGTGGCATCTGCGTTGCTGCTGTTTCGATTGTCAATCAGGTGGTGTCCGCTAAAAAGTTTGCCGTTGCCACCTCGCATTGCCAACCAGCGGTCGCGCGCAACCTCGGCCCGGTGCGGCTTGCCCAGCGATTCGCCACCAAATTCGAGCGAAGAATCGCATCCGATAATAATTGCGTCAACCGCGTCTGGGTGATTCAAAACGGCCTCTGCCTTAGCGCGTGCAAGCAACCCGACCATGTCGGCAGTCGACTTGATAAGACCTTCGGCTGTGGCAACAGCACTCACCAGGTCTTCGTCAACCTGAGGCGCAATGCAAATGGGCTCAATGCCACCGTTTCTAAGCAGAGTTAGCCGAGCGGGCGAGGTTGAAGCCAAAACTAAGCGGGTCATGCCTCTAGGTTAGCGGTGGCGCACGGGCTTGAAGTGGCCGCGATGTGAAACACTATAAGAATGAACGCAAAACCAAACTGGCTGGGCAAAACCCTTGAGCTGAATATCGAAAAAGTAGCTCACGGCGGCATTTTTGTTGCCCGTCACGAAGGTCGCGTGGTTTTTGTCTCGCACGTTTTGCCGGGCGAGCGCGTGAAGGCACGCGTTTTTGAAGACCGGGGAGCATCTTTTTGTCGCGCCGAGCCAACCCAAATTCTTGAGGCATCGCCTGATCGAGTGCCCCAAGTTTGGAAAGACGCCGGTGTTGGCAAGGCCGGCGGCTGCGAGTTTGGTCATATCAAGCTTTCACGGCAGCGTGAACTCAAGGCTGAAGTTATTACCGAGGCTCTTTCACGCATGGCTGGGGTTGACATGGCTGTGACCGTTGAGGCAGCACCTGGCGATGACGATTCAAATGGTCTGGGGTATCGCACACGAATCCAACTGCACGTTGACGAAGCCGGCAACGTCGGCCCGTATCGCGAGCGCAGCCACGAAGTGGTAAAAGTGAAGTCATTACCGCTGGCGGTTGACGACATTCAAGAACTTGAGTTTCAAAACAAGAACTATCAGAGCGTCGAAAGCATCGAAATCGCAGCTTCGAGCAGCGGTCAAATTCAGTGGAAAATCGACGGCAAACTCAAAGGCGATGAACGACTCATCGAGCGAGTTGCGGGTCGCACTTTTAGAATCAGTGGCGGTGGTTTTTGGCAGGTTCACCGCGCGGCGCCTCAGGTGCTCACCGGTGCTGTGCTCGACATGGTGGCCGCCGTCGGCATTGATAAAACTGCTGACAACCTAGACCTTTATGGCGGTGTTGGGCTTTTTGCGAGCACGCTCGCTGGCCGTTTCGGCAATGACCTGCGCATTTCGTCAGTGGAATCGTTTAGACAAGCAACCGACGATGCCACGTTGAACCTCAGTGATCTGCCAAATGCTAAAACTTTTTGCATGTCAGTCGAACGCTTCTTGAACGAAAAGGCGAGTGCCGGCGCCAAGCCAACTGCGACCGTGGTTCTAGACCCGCCTCGTGCTGGCGCTGGCGCCAAAGTTATTGAGCGCTTGCTCACTATCAGCCCGAAGCACATTGTTTATGTTGCCTGCGACCCAATCGCTTTGGCTCGTGACCTGAAACAGCTTCTTGCGGGCGGTTACAAGATCGCGTCGCTTCGAGCTTTTGACTTGTTTGCTCACACTCACCATGTTGAAACAATCGTTAGTCTGGTCAAATAAGCAAAAAGGGCCAAACCAACGGGGGAGCGTGAAGATGCAAAGCAAGCTGCGACTAGCCATAGTCGATGACCACGAAGCCATTCGTTTCGGCTTTCTGCACGCCGCAACCTCTGCCGGCCACGAGGTGGCTTTCTCGGCGGCAAGCCTTGGCGAACTGCGTGGCAAAGTTTCAAAGCAAAACTGCGACATCGCAGTGCTCGATCTGTCTTTGGCCGACGGCTCAAACGTCACGGCAAATGTGGGTGCGTTGGTCGCCGAGGGAATTCCAGTAATCATTTTTAGCATCGCCGATAAACAAAATGTGGTGCGGGCCGCGCTTCGGGCGGGTGCGGCAGGGTTGGTTGCAAAATCAAACAGCATGGATGCTCTTTTTAGCGCAATCAACGAGGTGGCCGCTGGTGGCAACATTGACAACATTCACACCGCTGCGGCGATTGATGCCGATCTCGAGTTCAAAGAGGCAAATCTGAGTGCGCGCGAACGCGAAGTTTTATCGCTTTATGCATCAGGTTTGGCGCAAAAGCAGGTGGCAAATTATTTGGGCATTAGTCAGCACACGGTCAAGGAACATATTGTGCGGGTGCGTCGCAAATATGACGGAGCTGGTCGTCCGATCGAAAATAAGACCGACTGGGTGCGTCGCGCACTTGAAGATGGCTTGATTGACGATGGTGCACTTTGAAATCGATTTTTGCTAAGAGAGCTGTGCAGTCACAGCTTGAGGCTAAGCCCACCAAGTCTTACACCGTCAACCTGATTGACAACTTGGCCGTGAAGGTTCTGTCAATTGCAACCCTGGGCACGGGTGTTGAAATGTTTTTGAATTTTCTTGGCCAGACCAAAGATCAGAATCCTTTTTGGTCTTGGCTTTTTGTGTCGCTGGTGTTGGCTCTTGAAATCGCTATGGTTGCTATGGCTTTTTTCACCCACTTGGGAAAGTTGATGTGCGCGTTGTTCGCCATTGTGGTTTTCATTGAAGTTTGCGCCTGGAGCTTGCCTCTTCAGGGTGTGCCGGCAGCTGATGCCGGGCCAACGCCTTGGATCTATGAGGCCCTTGGAGTATCAGGTATCGCCGCCGCGGTGGGCTTGCCTGTGGGTGTGGCTGTGGCCTACTTGGTAGCCACCCCCGTGGCGTGGATCGTGCTTCGCGAGAGCACAACGGCAAGCCAATTTCATCAGTGGGATAGCCTGCTTGGCGCAATTTATATTTTGCTCTTTAGCAGCTGTGTTGCGGCCTTGATCTGGATGCTTCGCGCGTCTGCGAGAGACGCTGATTTAGCAAGTCAAAGGGCCGCAGAAGCTTCTGCCGCGAGTGCCAGGGTTGATGCTATTGAGCGTGAGCGCGACCGCATCGACGCGTTGGTGCATGACCAGGTTTTGACCACGCTGCTTTTGACTTCGGCAACTAAAACACAAAAAGAAGCTCAACACGTGAGCGACTTGGCTCAAATAGCTATTGAAAAGCTGATTAGTTTTAGTTCGCTTCAAGTTACCGATGAAAGCCCGATTACGGTTTCGAGCCTGTTCTTTGCGCTTGGCAAAACGGCTCAGGAGCTAGTGCCTGACATTCACATTGATTTAGGCCCTACCTCTGATTTAGAGATTCCGAGCGATGTTGCCGATGCCATCAATGAGGCCACTATTCAGGCGCTTTCAAACTCTGTGCAGCATGCCGGGCGCGGTGTGCGCCGGCAAATTGTTTTGCGAAACCACACTGAGGGCGTAAAAGTCGTGGTCATAGATAACGGCAAGGGCTTTCGGCTAAGTCGCGTTCCAAAGCACCGTCTCGGCATTGCCCTTTCGATGCGCCGTCGAATGGCGTCAGTCGGAGGCGAGGCGCACATTAAGAGCGTGCTTAATGAGGGCACCACCGTGATTTTGCAGTGGGGTAAACCATGATTGTTTTGCAGCGCTGGCTGGTCTCGGTTACTGGCTTGGCTTTCGGTCTTTATCACGCAGTTCTCGGCACGATCATGCTGCTTGACGGCAAAGATCACAAACCTTTTTATGTAATCGCAGCGCTGACAATTTATGTATTGGTTTTGGTTGCCTCGGTGACGCTTTATGCACCAATGCGACTGCCTTGGTTTCAGGCTTGGGCTAATCTGGTTGCAGTTTTTGCTGTGCCGCTTTTGATGCAGTTTCAGCTTTCGCAAGAGCAAAAAGGTGGTTATGGCACCTGGTATGTCGCAGCCATGGCAACGCTGCTGGCTGTTACCGCGATTAGACAATACAAATTTTTAGCCTGGCTGGGCCTCGCGGTTTTATATGTCGAGGTTCTGGTTTGGGGTGGCGTTGGATTCTTAGTGAATTCTGGATTGATTGGTGCGCTGCTTTTTGTGGTTGCAGCAACGGGTCTATCGATTGGTTTAGAGAGCACGGCTCAAGCGACCGAACTGTTCACCGAAGAAGCCAAACTCACAGCTGCCAAGTCAGCGGCTACATCGGCAGCCCGCTTTGAACGCCAGTCGCGGGCCCAAGAGGCTTTGCGAGGTGCGCTGCCAACCTTGCGCAACATTGTTTCGAGAGGCGGGCAGCTGCTAAAGAATGAAAAAATTGAAGCGCTGTTGCTCGAAGCCCAATTGCGCGATGCGATTTCGGGAGGGGATGTTATCGATGCACTGGTGCGTGATGCCGCACTTGAAGCACGGCGCAGAGGCATTGAGGTGACCATTCGTGACGAAGGTGGTCTTGAGGGTTGCGACTTGCTAGAGCTTGAAACCATTCGATTCGAAGTTGTTAGCGTGCTCAACCGCACAACCTCTGGTCGAGTGGTGGTTCGCGCGCCGAAAGGTGAAAAGTGGCGTTTGAGCATTGTCGTAGCTCAATCGGGTTCAGAATCGCCTGACGAATTCTTAAAGTTGGGCACTAGGCTTTAGCGAGCAACTATTCGCCAAGCGCCATTTTCAGGGTCTCGAGAGGCAAGCCGCCAAGGTTTAGTGCTTTGGTGTGAAAAGCTTTGATGTCAAAGTTTTTACCAGCTCTTGCCGCCGCGTCATCGCGCAGTTGCTCCCAAATGCGCTGACCAATCTTGTAGCTTGGCGCTTGGCCAGGCCAGCCAAAGTAACGGTTCACCTCAAAGTCGATAAACTCTGGTGCCATGTGCACATTTTTGCCCATGAACTCGCGCGCATAGGCGTGGTCCCACTTGCCTTCGCCATCAAGTCGAGGTTTGCCAAGGTGAACGCCAATATCGAGCACAACACGGGCAGCTCGCATGCGTTGGCCATCGAGCATGCCCAGCTGATCACCGAGGTCATCTAAAAAGCCAAGGTCTTGCATAAGTCTTTCGGCATAAAGCGCCCAGCCTTCTGCGTGACCCGAGCTGAAGCTAAGGTTGCGACGCCACGAGTTCAATTCATTTTTGTTGAAAACCGCCTGGGCTACCTGCAGGTGATGGCCAGGAACGCCCTCGTGGTAGACCGTTGTGGTTTCACGCCAAGTTTCAAAGGTTTCAACGCCTGCTGGCACCGACCACCACATGCGCCCTGGGCGCGAAAAATCATCGGTTGGGCCGGTGTAATAAATGCCGCCGGTGTTGGTCGGGGCTATCATGCACTCTAGGGCCCGCAACTCAGGTGCGATGTCAAAGTGAGTTTTGCCCAACTCTTCTATCGCGGTGTCAGAAAGTTGCTGCATCCAGGCCTGAAGCGCCTTTGATCCTTGCAACTTGCGAGCTTCATCGTTGTCAAGTTTTTTTATGGCTTCTTCAACCGTGGCACCGCGCTTGATTTTGTTGGCAACAGCTTCTTGTTCAGCGGTCACCCGCGCTAATTCTTCGATGCCCCACTCATATGTTTCATCTAGGTCAACGGTTGCGCCTAGAAACTCTCGGCTAGCCAACTGATAGTGATCGCGGCCAACGGCATCGCGTTTTTTGGCGGCATCTAGCAATTCGCCGCTCAAAAAGTTGCCAAATAGCAGATAGCTTTGGGTGGCCGCTTCTGCCGCGCGTTTGAGGTCTTTGCGCAGGCTCTTGGGTAGTTCTTCACCACTTATAGAGGCGCTTTTTGCAAAATCTAGAAAAAAACCTTTGTTGGCAGTTAACTGCTTCACCTGTTTTGCGACTTCTTTGACCTGTCGCCGGGCAGGAGTATTTTTGTGCGCGATTCCGGCCCGCAAGGTTTCTACGTAGCCAGCTAGAGCACCGCCAACCGCATTCATGCGACCGGCTAGGTTTTGCCAGTCTTCTTCGGTTTCGGTAGGCGAAAGATCAAAAATGTCGCGGATTCCCTGAGCCGGTGAAGCAATCACATTGAGGTTGCGTTCACTTAGCTTGGCCTCGAAGTATTCGTTTTCAAGCTCTAGCTGAGTGAGCATGGCATGTTTGGTAATTTCGTCGACGGCGTCGGCTGGTTGGGTGTTGCGCAGTTGCACTAAAAATCGATTGCGTTCAGCATTGAAATGTTCGTCGGCAGCCGGGCTTTGATCGCTAAGTTTGTCGGCACCTATTTTTGATCCAACAGAGGTTGCCAACTCTGGGCTCAAGTTGATAAGCGTCGCATACCAGTGCTCGGCGAGCGCGTCGATTTTGCTTGGCACACGTGTCATAAGCCCATTCTTGCAAAGATTCGAGCTTCGTAATCACTTAAACAACAAATGTGCATTAGGTAAACAAAAGGTAAACAACCCAGATTTAGCTGTTTTGAATGTGCACCGATTAGCGACTTAGGCCGCGGCGAAATGCCGCCCGCCACTGACCTTGACCAGGGGCTACCGGCACTCGCAACAGACCGACGTTTTTAGACCAGCTCGAAGCGGGCTTAGTTGCACTTGCTTTTGCCTTCGCAGCTGCTGCAGCCGAAGCCGCCTGCAAAACAGCTACAACAACAGCAAGTTCTTCGGCTGTTGGGTTGCCGCCGAGCACGCTAAAACCCTGCTGAGGCAGTTCGCTAGCTTCGCTCATTGGTTCCTAATTTTTCGTGTGGGCTTATAGAGGAATGTTGCCGTGCTTTTTAGGCGGAACATTGGCACGCTTAGTTCGAAGTGCCCGCAGTGCCTTGATCACTGAAATGCGAGTGGCTGCCGGCTCAATGATTCCATCAAGCTCGCCACGCTCGGCAGCAAGAAAAGGGCTGGCAACGTTGTAGGTGTATTCAGCTGCTAGGCGGGCGCGAACCTTATTGACATCTTCGCCAGCCGCTTCAGCCTGACGAATCTGCTCGCGGAACAAGATATTGACCGCTCCCTGACCACCCATAACGGCTATCTCAGCAGTTGGCCAAGCCAAGTTGATGTCGGCACCGAGCTGCTTAGAGCCCATAACAATGTAGGCGCCTCCGTAGGCCTTGCGAGTGATCACGGTCACCAGCGGCACTGTTGCTTCGGCATAGGCATAAAGCAACTTGGCGCCACGGCGAATCACACCGGCCCACTCTTGGTCTGTTCCCGGAAGGTATCCGGGCACATCAACCAGAGTCAGAATGGGAATAGAGAAAGCGTCGCAGAATCGCACAAAGCGGGCGGCTTTTTCGCCAGCCTCAATGTTTAGCGTGCCAGCCATTTGCTGCGGCTGGTTGGCGATAATGCCAACACTGCGACCGTCAATGCGGGCAAAACCAATCAAAATGTTCGGGGCAAAGAGTGGCTGAACTTCGAGAAAATCGTTGTTGTCAACAATGCTCTCAATGATCTGACTCATGTCATAAGGCTGGTTTGGCGAGTCAGGAATGATGATGTTCAACTCGCGGTCGGCTTCGGTCACCTCTAGCTCGGTCGAAGCGGCATAGACCACACTTTCAGCCAAATTGTTTTCAGGCAAAAAGCTCAACAAATTGCGGGCGTAGTCAATCGCATCTTCTTCGTCGCTCGCCAAATAGTGAGCCACACCTGAGGTTTTGTTGTGGGTGAGGGCGCCACCGAGCTCTTCCATGCCAACGTCTTCGCCGGTTACCGTCTTGATAACGTCTGGGCCTGTCACAAACATGTTCGAGGTTTTGTCGACCATGATTACAAAGTCAGTAAGTGCCGGCGAATAAACCGCACCACCAGCTGCTGGGCCCATGATGATTGAAATCTGGGGGATCACACCCGAAGCCATGGTGTTGCGCTTGAAAATCTCACCGTACTTGCCCAGAGCGATTACACCCTCTTGAATGCGGGCGCCACCCGAGTCGAGCATGCCAATTAGCGGAACGCCGGTGGCAATCGCGAGGTCCATCACTTTGATGATTTTGTTACCCGCGGCCTCACCGAGTGAGCCGCCAAAAATGGTGAAGTCTTGCGAGAACACGGCAACCTGGCGGCCTGCAATGGTGCCAACGCCGGTAACCACCGAGTCGCCATAAGGTCGGGTTTTATCCATGCCAAAAGCTGTCGAGCGGTGGCGAACAAACTCATCGAGTTCTTCAAAAGAACCCTCGTCAAGCAGCATCGCAATGCGCTCGCGGGCAGTTTTTTTGCCCTTGGCGTGCTGCTTAGCAATAGCCGCTTCGCCACTGGCATAAACGGCCTCGTGGTAGCGCTTTTCTAGATCTTTTAGTTTGCCGGCTGTGGTGAAGAGGGCTTCATCCATCGGCGTCTTGTCTGGCGTCAAGGTTCACTCCATGATTTTCAGGTTGCCACAACTCTATCGAAGGCGGGCAGGTTCGCTAACCTTTTGAGCATGGAGTTAGCAAATAGTGAAGCAATCGCAACCAAAATGGTCTGGATATCAGTGACCGGTTCAACCAACAGTGACCTAATCACGGCCGCTGTGACCGGCGGCGCCGCTAACTGGCCAAACTTTTCGGTTTATGTCACTGGCTACCAAAATGCTGGCCGTGGCCGATCTGGTCGGCAGTGGATCGCTCCGCCAGGTAGTTCACTATTTGTGTCTGTGCTGTTGCGCCCCGAAGCCTCGATAGAAACCTTCGCCTGGCTGCCGCTTTTGGCTGGGCTGGCAATGTCGCGGGCAGTCTCAGGCCGATTGAACGACGGTTCGAATGCGGTAGCCAGCGCGGCCGCGGCGCAGGTGGGCGTGAAATGGCCGAATGATGTTCTCGTGGGTGGGCAAAAAATTTGTGGCGTTCTCAGCGAACTATTGCCCGATGGCAGCGGGGTAGTGGTTGGCGCTGGTCTAAACCTAACGCTCAGCCGCGAACAGTTGCCGGTTGAAACCGCCACTTCGTTGGCTTTGCTCGGCGACCCGGCTGCTCAAGAGCGCACCGGCGCAGCGATCGATGCCCAGACGCTCGATGACATTTTGGCGCGATACCTAACCCAGCTCTGGCAGCTTCTTGAGGCATTTAATGCCTGCGATGGCAATGCGGCGCTCGCCGGCTTGCAGGCCGAGGTGTCGCAAAGCTGCCTGACTCTTGGCCAAGAGGTTAAAGTGATTTTGCCCGGCGACGAAGAGCTTTGGGGCACCGCGCAAGCAATCGACGAACAAGGTCGCTTAGTTCTAACAACCCTTGACAACCAAAAAATCGCTGTCGCTGCTGGCGATATTGTGCACCTGCGGCACCGCATATAAGCCACAATTAGATTGTGAGTTTTCAACCAGAACAAAAGTTGGTCAAGCTGCGCCCACGAGCCGGTCGCATGGTTTTGCCAACTCTGGTTTTAGGTGTCGTTGCGGCTGCTTTGGCATTTTTTGAAAACCGCAATCTCGAATCTTGGCAATCGCTGACGCTTTATGTGTCGGCGGCAGTACTTATCTTTTTTGCATGGCTGGTGCCTCTGGTGCGCCAGTCGGTCGCCTGGCTCGAAGTTTCGACTGGGCGAGTGGTTTGGCGTGACGGGTTGTTTGGCCAAAAGCGCCGTGAGGTTAGTTGGCATGAGGTTTCGGCCGTGGAATATGTTCGAGGTCGGGTTACAGTTTTTATTCACGGTCAAGAGCCGCTAGTGATGAAGCGTTTGCCAAAAGGCAAACAGCTTGCTCGCGAAATGCAAAATCTAGTCAGAGGGTCAAGTGTCAAATAAAAGCAAGCTAAGAGTTGGCGTGATTGGTGGCGGGCAGTTGGCTCGCATGATGATTGTGCCTGCAATAAACCTTGGCCTTGACATTAAAGTTTTAGCCGAAACCGAAGATTCTTCGGCGGCGCTGGCAGCCACCATGGTTGGCGACTATACCAAGTTCGACGTCGTGCAAGAGTTCGCTAAAACTGTTGACGTAATCACTTTTGACCACGAACACGTGCCTCTAGAAATTTTGCAAAAACTTGAAGCCAAAGGTGTCAACGTGCAGCCGCCGTCGAAAGCTTTAGCATTTGCTCAAAACAAATTGCACATGCGCCGACAGCTGAGCGCTTTGAACCTGCCAATGCCTGAATGGGCTGCCGTGACCGATGCCGAAGAGCTAGACCAGTTCATTGCCGACCACGGCGGCGTTGCCATTTTGAAAACACCGATTGGTGGTTATGACGGCAAAGGTGTGCGTGTGGTGCGAAGCGCCGATGAAGCAAGCGATTGGCTAACGCCTGAGGCTCTAGCTGGTTTCGGCGGCGAACTCTTGGTTGAAGAAAAAGTCGAGTTTGTGCGCGAGGTGGCTCAGTTGAGCGCCAGAAACCCAAGCGGCGAGTTCAAGGCTTGGCCGCTGGTGCAAACCACTCAGAGCAATGGTGTTTGCGCTGAGGTTCTTGCCCCAGCCCCTGGCACCACTCCGGCGCTGCTCGAGCTGTCGGTGGCTATTGCCGCTCACGTTGCCGAAGGTTTAGGGGTTACAGGTGTTTTGGCGGTCGAAATGTTTCAAACCACCGATGCTCGCCTATTGATAAACGAACTCGCGATGCGCCCGCACAACTCAGGGCATTTCAGCATCGAGGGGTCAGTCACTAGTCAGTTCGAGCAGCACCTGCGAGCCGTGTTAGATCTGCCGCTTGGTGAAACTGAAATGACTGCGCCCTATGCAATCATGGTGAACCTACTCGGGGTCGACAGCAAAAACACTTTTGTCGGGCAATATCGCAAGGCTATGGCCCTGCACCCCACGGTCAAGATTCACACCTACGGCAAATCTGCAAGATCTGGTCGCAAAATGGGTCACGTGACAGCTGTCGGCCAGATTGAAAGCGCTATAGCATCAGAGGTTTGGCAAACCGTAGGTATTTTGCTTAACGGCTAAATTGCCTCGCAGGCGTTGCGTTCAGAAGCATTCGAGGCAAGATGTCTAAAATTGGCTTGAGAAGCATACTTTGAGAGGCTAGGCATGTCAGAAGCGATATTGGTCGGCGTAGTCATGGGTTCAGACTCTGACTGGTCAGTGATGTGCGAGGCCGCGAATGCTCTCAAAGAGTTCGGCATCGGTTACGAAGTTGAAGTGCTTTCAGCTCACCGCACGCCTGAGCGAATGATCGAGTGGGGCAAAGCGGCAGCGGGGCGCGGCATAAAAGTTGTTATAGCCGGGGCTGGCGGCGCTGCTCATCTGCCTGGAATGCTCGCCTCTGTTACGACATTGCCGGTGATCGGGGTTCCTGTGCCGCTTGCCAAGTTAGACGGCATAGATTCACTTCTTTCAATCGTTCAAATGCCAGCAGGAATACCGGTTGCAACAGTTTCGATTGGTGGTGCTCGCAACGCCGGATTATTGGCAGCGCGCATTCTGGGCGCCTTTGACAGCCACCTGACGCAGCAACTTGAAACCTTTCGCTCTAACCTTGCCGTGAGTGTTGCCGAAAAGAATGAGAAGTTAAAATCTCAAATCTAAGCGCAGCTGATTCTCTCAGCCGGGCTAACGGTTCTAACGAATCGGTGATGCAACGAACCAGCCCGTTTCGCAATGTTCAAAACCTTTCACCGTTGCAAATGCGCAAACGTGCCCGCTGGTTGTTTTGGTTGAATCTTTTGTTGCCGGGCACTGCTCAGCTGGTCGCTGGGCGGCGTGTGTTGGCGCGCTTTGCTATCGCCGCAAACCTGATTCTTTGGCTTGCGCTGCTGGCGGCTGTGGCAATTGCTTTCATCGACATTAACTTGCTTTTAGTTTTTGCAACATCACCGGTTGCCGTAAACATTTTTGGCTGGATGCTTCTCGGCTATGGCGTGCTTTATGCCGTGCTGGGCCTCAACACTCTGGCGCTAATGAAACTCGGCAGGCTGCCAGCCCGCAACCGACTCAGCGCTTTGCTCAGTGTGCTCGTGGTGTCGGCTTTGCTCACCACAACTTTTGCTTCGGCTTCGAGCCTGGCTCACGAGCAGGCTTCGCTGGTCGGTGCCATTTTCACACGAACCGGTTTCGTGGGGGCAGTCGATGGTCGCTACAACATCATGCTGGTTGGTTCAGACTCGGGCTCAGATCGTTTTGGCATGCGCACCGACAGCGTCTCGGTGTTGAGCCTAGACGCGCTCACCGGCGACGCTTTAAACATCGGCATTCCGCGCAACCTGCAACACGCGCCTTTCAGTGACGGTTCGCCAATGCAGGCGCTATGGCCACACGGCTACAACTGCGGTGACACCTGTCTGCTCAACGCCATCAACACCGACGTCATGAACAACCACAAAGATTTGTACCCAAATGCCCGCAGCAACGGCATCACACCGGGTCTGCAGGCGTTGAAAGAAGCCGTTCAGGGCATTACCGGGTTGACGATTTCTAACTATGTTTTGATCGACATGTCTGGATTCAAGGGTCTAATTAATGCGCTCGGGGGAGTCACAATCAATGTGAAAATTAGGCTGCCAGTGGGCGGCAAACTCGATGACGGCAGCGATGCCCGCGCCTTTATAGAACCGGGAGTGCAGCACATGTCTGGCGGCATGGCGCTTTGGTATGCCCGGTCTAGACACGGCCTCAACGGCAATAGCGACTATGCCCGCATGGGTCGTCAACGAGAAGTCGAGAACGCACTTATTAAACAGGTGAGTCCTACAAAGCTGCTTTTGAACTTTCAATCGATAGCCACTGCAGGCAAAAAGATGATCACCACAGATATTTCGAGCGACATGTTGGCGGTTTATGTCAACCTCGCTTTGAAAAACCGGGGCAATGGAATGCGCACTCTCGAGCTGGTTCCAGCCAACGGCTTTGACATGATTAACCCAAATTTCTCAGCAATTCGAGCGAAGATAAAAGGGCAACTTCACGGCTAAAAGTCGCACTTTTGCCGTGCAAAAAGCCCTTGAAAGAAGAAGGCCATAATGAAAAAAGCAGCATTTGCGGCAACTTTAGCTTTAAGTGTGTTGGCTCTTGCCGGTTGCAGCATGTTTTATCCGAACTGGGGCGCTACGGGTTTGCCAACCGCAACCGAAACCGCTTCGGCCAGCGGCAGCCCGACCGAAACTCAAACCCCAACTGCGACAGCAACGCCCACTGATTCAGCCTCGCCAACGCCAACCAATCTAATCGATGCTGATGTGCAAGTTCTCGATGCCAGTGTTGACCCTTCAGCCGGCACGATTACTGTAATTGCTCAGGTCAATAACGTCACTGAAAGTGGCGGCTCTTGCACCGCAATTGTTAAAGATGCCGGCGTCACAACTTCGTACCCTGCCGTTGCCGCCGAAGCCAACGCCGCAAGCACACAGTGTTTTCCGATCACAATTGCTCTAAACGGGCTTGCCAGCGGAACAGCAGCGGTTCAGGTGAGCTACTCATCAACCACAGCCTCAGGCAAATCTAACTTCTTCGCGGTGAGCATTCCCTAATGTTTTGGCGGGCATCACGGCTAGTCGCAGCGGTCACCACACTGGTGCTCGCTGCTTCTGCCTTGACCGCCGTCACCGGTGATGTGCCTTCGGCATCAGCGCTTTCAGGCTCGCGTTTTGATCCTGGCTTGATAATCAGCGACAGTGTTTTTTATGATTTCGGAACCATGAGCGTTGATGATATTCAACGATTTCTTAATTCCAAAGTACCCACCTGCACAGCCAAAAGCAGCCCGACCTGCTTGAAGAGTTATTCGATGGACATCAGCGCGCAGAAGGCCGATGTTGGCAAATGCGCGGCTATTGCAGCAGCCAAAAAGCAATCAGCTGCCCAAATTATTTTCACCGTTGCGAACGCCTGTGGAATCAATCCGAGAGTGCTTTTGGTGATGTTGCAAAAAGAGCAGGGCCTAATCACCAGCACCAACCCCAGCGCATATATGTACAAAGCAGCTTTGGGTTACGGCTGCCCCGACAGCAACCCAGCAATTTGTGGCAATGTCTACACCGGGCTTTTTAACCAGATTTATCACGCCGCTGGCCAAATGCGATGGTACGGCAACCCGAAAGGTTCATACACCTACCTCAAACCGGGCAAGACTATTTCGCGCCCGTACAGCCCCAAAAGCTACGCTGTGCTCGATCGAAATGGCAACGTCGTTACACCGGCTAAATGTGGCTTCAAATCGTTCGTTCTGCAAAATCAGGCAACGGCGAACCTTTATTACTACACACCCTATGTTCCCAACGATGCCGCTCTAAAAAACTTGTATTCGCTCGGCGACGGTTGCAGCGCCTATGGCAACCGCAACTTTTGGCGATACTACTGGGATTGGTTCGGCAGCCCCATCGGTGGCGGCTTCTTGCTCAAGAGCGATAGTTCAGACACCTATCTAGTGGTTAACGACACCAGGTATCGCGTGCCTGACCAAGCGTTGGCAACCGCGTTGGCGCCTTTAGGGCCGGTTGGCACAATCTCGCAGGCCTATTTGAACAGTTTCAAACTTGGCCAAGACCTCACCAGAGTTTTCAGCTCAGCCACCGGCCAATATTTCTTTGTTGACGATTCGAAACGCTTCAGTTTTAGCGACTGCAACCAAGTCGCTGCTCTGGGGCTTGACTGCAAAAAAGCTGTTCAGCTAACCAACTCGCAAATCTCAGCGTTGGCACCCGGCGGGTCGCTGACCACTTATGTTTCGGGGCCAAACGGCGACAGTTATCTGATTCAAGACGGTGTGCGGCATGAGGTTCTCGACAACGATTCGGTTGTTGCCGCCAATCTGACGCTGCCCGCGCTTTCGCCAGTTGTCGCCGACACTTTCAACTATTTGCCTTGGGGCGCCCCCATCGCAGCTGAGGGCAGTTGGGTAGTAAACCGCGATAACGCTAACGAGGGCGTAATCGCTGGCGGCACCTATTTCGAGCTCGACCCTTCAGTGTCAGCAATTGCCGACTTCACCAAATGGTTCAGAAAATCTACTGGCAGTTTGTCGACCGGCGGCGTTTCAAAGATAACCAGTGGTCATCGGGTTTCTGACATTATCGTTGGGCCAAACCATGACACCTATTTGATATCCGCCAAGGGCAAGCGCCAGCTGACGAACCCTGCAGAATTCGTCGCTTCACAGGTGGCTACACCGGTGTCTCAAGCATTTTTGAACATGCTGCCGCTCGACAATCAGCCGCTCACCGCACCTGTTTTAGTTCGCACCGCGACAAACAAAACCAGCTATTTGGTCAGGGCAGGTTTGCGTCGCCAAATCGAAGATGCTGGCGCAGCAGCACTGATTGGCGCCGATATTGCCAAACCTATTGCTGCTGTCATTCCAGATGCAGCCATGCTTGCAATCGCTGTTGGCCCAACTCAGCTGGCCCCGGGATCATTTGTAACCATCGCAGGCAAACCGAGCCTGTTTTTGATCGACGGCTTAGATCACCGTGTCAAACTACAAACTAAAACCCTGGCCGCCCAGTTCGGTCTGACGCACGCAAACGCCACTGACAGCAAAACTCTTGAAACGTTTAGCCAAAGCACAACGATTTCTGGTCTCACAGTGAAGTGCGGTGAGAAAACCATGGTCGCGGTCGATGGTGTGCTTCACCCAGTGAATTCAGGTTGGGCAAGCGAATACCCTGGCAGCTCATATGCCCTCGATGCAGCCACTTGCAGCACTCTGCATCGTGCTAGCGGCCAAATTGGTCGGTTCATTGCGACCCCAGACGGTCAATACTGGTTTGTGGCTGCAGGTCAAAAACGGGCGCTAAGTGGCAAACAGCAATATCAAAAACTTCGGGGTAACGGCCCAGCCGTATTAAAAGTCAGCGCTCAGTTCGCCAGCTTTTTAACCACTGGCAAGCCGATAAAAAAGTCGGCGACCACAGCGGTTAATCTGCCTTTGCCAAATACTTCGCCGAGCCCTTCGCCGAGCCCCTCGGCAAGCCCAACAGCAACGCCAAAACCTACCGCAACACCCAAGCCAACATCGACCCCAAAGCCAACCGCTTCGCCAACCACAACTCCAAAGCCGACCGGTTCACCAACGCCCACGGTCAGCCCAACACCCAAGCCGAATCCTTCGCCCGCAGTCAAGAAATACACGGTTTTGTCAGGTGACACTATGAACAAGATCGCCAAAAAGTTTCTGCCAACAGGGGCCAGCGCATCTGCCATAAAAGCCAAAGTCGCAGCGATTGCCAAAGCCAACAAGTTGAACAATGTCAACCTGATTCAGGTTGGGCAGGTTTTGGTTATTCCTTAGTCGGTCTTTTCAAAATCAGGCGCCGAAGTCGTCGAGGAACCAACTTTTCACGTTTCGTCGAACGACCCACCGGTTCTAAAGCATCTACAGGCTCATTCACCTTAACGGTGATTATTACCAAATACACCCATCCGATTTCAACCAGCATTCGTGATTCGGTCAGGTTCTGCGCCATAAGGCCCACCAACAGCAGAATTGGCCACAAATACAGTGGGTTCGTATGGCGAACTGCTAAACGCCAAACTTTTACAAAGGCCACACTCAAAAGCGTCAGCAGCAGCGCAAGACCAATGATGCCAAGTTGAAAAAACATTTCGATGTATGCGTTGTGCGACTGGTAGTACTCGACGCCGTGAACAATGCCCAGACCCTTGAACGGTTTGATTCCGGGAATCCAATAGCTCACCCAGCCCCAACCTTGAATCGGCCTCTGTGCCACAAGCGCCATCACGTTCTTCCAGATGCCCGCACGCCCAGTCATGTCGGGGCTCTTGCCGATGAAGGTGAACACTTCGTTTCGATAAACCAAGGCAAAAAACAGAACAATTCCAGAAAAAGTCCAAGCCAGCCGATAGTACCGGTGTCGGGTGTCTCGATCTTTACCTTCAGCGGCGATCGAAACTATGCCAGCCAAAATCACCGTAATCAACGCGAAACCCACACCGGCTGACTTAGTCAGAGCGATGGTCAAAGCAGCCAAAATCATGCTCAACCAACTCAACCAACGTGAAACACCAAAAATCATGTGTTCGACGGCAAATAGAATCACACCGACCATGGCAATTGCAGCCAGGGTGTTGGCATTTGCCACGATGCCCTGAATTCGCTCGCCCCTAAAAATATTGCCTTCGCTCCAAAAATAGCTAGCGTTGCCCGCTGAGCCGCCGGGGTTATCAAAAACCAGCGGTTTGATTCTGGTGTGCTCGAAGCCGGCATAAAGTTCAAATGCTAACGAGCTTGCCAAAATCACTCGAATCACATTCGCAAAAATTCTCAAAAGCTCGCGCCAGTCGAACCTCGCCACCAAAAAAAGTGCGAACAGGGTCAAACCGAACTGCAACCCCAAAACTCGAAACGTATAAAACGTGTAAGCCGACCAAATCAGACTCAGCAACATAAGACCGTGAATTGCGAGCAACGAAAGGGGCAGCTGGCCCCAAAGCTGACGCAGTTTGCTGCGAAACAACAAAATCATTGCTGGAGCCCAAAAAACCGCAAAAGCTATAAACCAACCCCACCAACCGACCCCGGCTCTAACACCATCAGCGGCCATCAAAATAAAGACCCCACCGGTCGCGATCCAAGTTCTTGGCCGGTAACCCTTTTGTCTGGGGTCGGTGATGATGCGAATCGGCTCGGTGATTGCATGCATGGGTCTCAGTTTATTGCGGTGACTCGCCTAAAGTTAAAACAGTTGCATCTGAAAGGCAGGCACCGGTGATTCGCAAGATAGCCAACTCGGCGCGCGACTATGCGTGGGGTTCAAAAACCCTTATCGCCGACTATTTTGGTTTGCCTGCAACTGGCGAAGCCATGGCAGAAGTTTGGTTTGGCACACACCCCGGTTCGCTCACCTACCTTGCCGAAGAACCTGGGCGCACTGTTTTAGACCTGCTAGGCGGTCAGCCCTTGAGCTATTTGCTCAAGATTTTGGCTGCCGACCAGCCGCTTAGCATTCAAGCCCACCCAAACTCGGCGCAGGCAATCGAAGGTTTTGCCCGAGAAAATGCAGCTGGTGTGCCGTTTGATTCACCATCGCGCAACTATAAAGATGATCGCCACAAGCCCGAGATGATCGTGTCGCTGGTTGATGGTTTCGAAGCTCTGTGCGGTTTTCGTGACTTGGCTGAAACCATCGAGCTTTTCAAAAGTTTTGGGGTGTCAGCGACGACTTTCGTTGAGGCACTTGAAGAGCCTGACGGCCTTCGCCAAGCGTTCAATCTGGCTTTTGCATTGAAAGGTTCGCTCGGCGAAATCACCGCAGAGCTAGCCAGCAAGTCTGCACTTGCCGCCCGGCTCGAGGCGCTTTACCCCGGCGATCCTGGCATCATCGTTGCCCTGATGATGAACCACGTTAATCTTCAATCAGGCGAAGGTCTATATTTGCCGGCAGGAAACATTCATGCCTATTTATGTGGCTTGGGGGTTGAAATCATGGCGGCTTCTGACAACGTTTTGCGCGGTGGGCTCACGCCTAAGCATGTCGATGTTGCCGAACTGCAATCTGTTGTGAAATTTGTCAGCTCGCCAATAGAAATTCTTGAACCAAAACCGATTTTGACAGGGTTGGCTCGCTACCAAGCCGACTGCTCAGACTTTGCGCTGTATCGAGTCGACGTGACTGGGGCCACCGTGTTGGCTGACCTCAAAATATCGGGCGACTCGATTCTGCTCTGCGACGGTGGCGAAATATCAATTTCTGACAGTCTGGGCGAACACCTGATGATTAGGCGTGGCGAAGCTGCCCTGATTTCTTCTGACGCCAAGTTCGTAAGCTTGGCTGGCAGCGGCCGAGCATTTTTAGCCTGCTAAATCAAATGCACTAGCTTGTGGCTGCCCAAGCGCTCTCGATAATGTCTTTTAGGTTGCGCGATGCCGACCAGCCTAAAGTTTCACGAATTCTCGTCACATCGGCCGCTAAAGATGGTGGGTCGCCTGGCCGTCGGGGCTGAAGGTCAGCCTCAAACTTGATGCCGGTGGTTTGACGAATCTGCTCGAGCACTTCAAACACCGAAGACCCTTGACCGGTGCCAACATTAAAAGTGGTGTGCGAGCGATGTTCGCGGTCGAGATAATCAAGAGCGCTGAGGTGTGCTTCGGCAAGGTCAGTCACATGAACATAGTCGCGCACACAGGTGCCATCGGCGGTGGGGTAGTCGGTGCCAAAAACCTTAGGCGATTGCCCCGAGCGAATTGCCGCAAACACGATCGGCACCAGGTTTGCCACTGCGGTGTCGGCAAGCTCTGGTGACCCGGCGCCGGCCACGTTGAAATATCGCAAGTTTGCGCCACGCAGACCCCACGCCGTTGCCGCGTTGGCGACCATCCATTCGCCAATCAATTTGGTCTGACCATAGGGGTTGATTGGTTCACACACAATGTCTTCGCTAACCGAAGGCACATCGGGCATGCCATAGGTGGCGGCGCTTGACGAAAAAACTAATCGATCAACGTTTGACTCGTGCATGGCTGTTAGCAGATTGGCCAGCCCGCCGATGTTCTGCTGAAAATACCATTCTGGGCGAGCCACCGATTCGCCAACCTGTTTCAGAGCGGCAAAGTGAATCACAGCCGTTACCTTGTGCTCGAGCATGGTCTCGACCAAAGTCTTGGTTGCTGATTCGCTCGCCAAATCTATTTGAACCAATGCCGCATCGCCGATTCGCTGCTGAACTCCATTTGAAAGGTTGTCAACGACAACGACTTTCTCGCCGCGATTTTGTAACAGTCTTACAACATGCGAGCCAATATAGCCTGCTCCGCCGGTCACCAATACGCTCATGTTTCAATGTTAGCGGTTTGTCGATTGTGACTAAAAACCTTGATTTTATAGGATATTCAGCCGCTATTAGCCTGCAATTAAGGCTTGGAATCAACAAAAAGTTTGCGACACGCCCGAGTGTTTGGCAAGGGTTGCCTCAACTTGACTTATAGGGAGTTACACCAGTGTAATTACAACGACGAAAGTCATTCAGCCACTGCTGATCTGCAGCGTTAAAGATAAGGATTCACAGCATGGAAAGTAACAACCGGGTTCCCGAAAACTGGTTCATCGATCCGATCCTGCTTGGGGTAGCAGGCGCCTATGCAAACCCTGACTCTGACACGTTGGCATGGCAGGCTGAAGCACTCTGTGCTCAGACTGACCCCGAAGCGTTTTTTCCTGAAAAAGGCGGCTCGACTCGTGACGCAAAACGCATTTGTGGCGGTTGCGAAGTCAAAGCTCAGTGCCTTGACTATGCGCTAGAAAACGACGAGCGTTTCGGAATCTGGGGTGGCCTTTCTGAGCGCGAGCGTCGCAAGCTCAAGAAGCGCGCCTAAAGCGCTGAAGCGACCTCAATCATGAGTGTTCGCGTTTCAGCGGTAGTAATCAGTCATGACCAGCCCGACTGGTTAAAAAAGACGCTGGTCGCTATTGCATCGCAAACCCGTCAAGTTGACGAGATCATTGCCGTCGACAGCTCGTTAGGTTCTGAGCCGGCAGCAGTTTTTGCAGAATTACAAATCAGCCCTGTGATTCGTCGCACCGACAACAGTCTCAGTGCCTTGGTAGCAGCTGGCGCTTCACAGATTGCCTCGATTTTCACCACACCAAATTTGGCAGGCGACGCACTTGAGCCTATTGGCTCAAGCGATGATGGCAGTCGAGAAAACCAACGTTCGTGGTTTTGGTTGTTGCACGACGACAGCGTGCCAGAGCCTGACGCACTAGAAAAACTGTTAGCAGCAGCTGATCTGTCACCTTCGGTAGCCATGCTCGGCCCTAAACATTTAGACCCGAATCAACCCAACCTCATTGTTCAGCAGGGTCTGACTTTGACCAAGTTGGGCGGAATCTTCAGTTTGGTAGACCACGAACTCGACCAAGCTCAATATGACGATGTCGATGACGTGTTCGCTATTTCAACCGCAGGGGCGTTGATTCGCACAGACCTCTATCGAAGGCTGCAAGGCTTTGACCGCCGTGCTCCAAATTTTGCCTCTGACATTGACTTTTCGATTCGAGCCCGTCTCAGTGGTTACCGAGTGGTGGTCGTGCCGTCGGCTCGCATCTCGCACGCCACATTGAGCCTCGAGGGCAAACGACCGCGCAGGTGGCTGCAGGGCAGCCCAGAGTCGGCCAAGCGCCGCGCTGAGGTTCACCTGCAGTTGGCCTATTTGCCAGCTGCCATAGTTTGGCTCTATGCCGTTTTATTGCCGTTGAACGGTCTGCTTCGGGCATTGTGGAGCATCGCAACTAAGCGACCAAACCTTGTATACACCGAAATCTCTGCTGCGCTTTGGGGCTTTTTCACGGTGCCGGTGCGGCTGCTGAGTCGAAGCAAAGTCAACCTCAATCGCGACATTTCGTTGCGCGCGCTTTGGTCACTGAGGGCAACCTGGGCGATGGTTCGCCACAGAAACCGCATGATGCAAGACCACGTTGCCGATGACTTTGGGGGCACCGCTGCGATCTCGCTGGCGGGTCTGCAAAACGCGCCAGCCGAAAAACATTTTGCCGCAGCGGGCGGCTGGTTTTTGTCGCTCGCGCTGTTGCTTTCAAGCTGGCAGTTCTGGCCGACAGCAAATGCGGCCGTCGGCGGCTCGTTTGCGCCGCTAAGTAATGACTGGCTGAAACTTGCGGGCCGTGCCGGGTCGTCTTGGCAATACAACGGTCTCGGTCTAGCTGCCCCGAGTGATCCGTTTAACTGGCTGCTAACGGCTATCGGTTCGCTATGGTTTGTCACGCCGAGCTTGGCATTAGCCGTGGTCGTTCTGCTTGCACGCTCGCTGGCGTTTTCTGGCGCATGGCATGCCTCGGGCCTTGCAACCAAGCGCTCCTGGGTGAGAAACCTTTTAGGCGTTAGTTACGCCTTGTGGCCAAGCCTTTTGGCGGCACAGCAACAGGCTCGAATCGGCGCGATTTTTATCTGGATGTTGTTGCCGTGGCTCGTGCTTTCGATTGCCAAACTGCTAAACACTTCGTCAGGTCGGCGGGCTCGGGCCAGACAATCGAGCTGGGTGGGCGTCAGTGGCTTGCTCTTTGCAGCAGTGGCAGTTTCATCGTTTGCTTCAGCTCTAGTGATTGTGTTGGGGCTCGCGGTCTTAGCCCTAATAAAACCGAAACGAATCGCAGTTCTCGTTTGGGTTCCAGCATTGGGCGCCGCTCTGATAGCACCCTATGCCTGGTTCATGACAGCTAAGTTGGGCACCACGTTTGCTGTGTTTAGCGACCCAGGTTTGCCCGTTGATTCACTGCCGCAAAGCTTCTGGCAAGTTCTTGTAGGCATGCCAAACGGGCTCTTGGCAGCTTCAGAGCTGCCGGCAGGTTTGCAATGGCTTGAGATTTGGCCCGTCTTAGTGGGTGTTCTGGCATTGACCGCACTCTTTTCTAAACGTGCGCTCATTGGCTTGGGCTTGGTGTCATTGGCAGTGTTTGCCACAGCTTGGGGTTTTGTGCTTCAACAGTCTTGGTTTGCCAGTCTTGAAATTCACGGCAGTGCAGCGGCCAGCACAGCGTTGGTTTCTATATGTTTGATTCTGGCCGCGGCAATCGGGCTTGAGGCTATTGCACAGAATCACAAAAAACTAGCAGGCAGTCTAGGTTCGCTTGGCATGGTCGCAGTCATAGTTGCATCGATAAGTTCATTTGGCATCACCACGCCACTTATGCCGAGCAAATCAATTGCAATCAGTTTCACTGACGGTCGAACCGTGCCCGCAATCGTTGCCGCCGAGGCTGCTCAGGGCAGCCACCTGCGACTGCTGCAGATTTCACAACTAAATGGCAACCGGTTCGCGGCTAATTTGGTTTGGCCCGAAGGATTGCAGCTAGAGGCAAATTCGACTGCCTACCGTTATTCGCTAGCTCAAAAAGCCGCCTCAGAGCCGGGCTACCTTGCTGTCGATGCGCTGGTAGCAAACCTGGTTTCAGCCAACGGCATAGACCTGACCCCGGCGCTCGCCGACTCAAACATTGGTTTTATTTTGGTGCCCGAAGGCAACTCGGCCGATCTGAACGCCGCACTGAATTCGGTTCGTGAGCTCGAACTTGTTGGCCAAACCGAATTTGGTTGGCTCTGGCGGGTAACGGCAGCGAAAGACAATCAATCAGCAAATTATTCTTGGCGCCAAAGTTGGTCAATCACCAAAGGTGTGCAGCTGCTGTTCATTCTGATTTTCGTGCTTTTGGCTATTCCGGGTGCACCTAAACGACGAGCCAAAAATACTGGCAATATTTTTGTTGCAAATGATTTTGCAGATTCAGACTTTGCAGAAGAAGATTCTTTGCAAGAAAGCGAGCTGGGCTGATGGTTCGCAAACTAATTGCAAGTTTCTTAGGTTTGTTGCTTCTGGTTGCAGCGGTTGCAACTTTTGATTTCGATATTTTCAAAGTTAGATCACAACTCGGTGTTCAAAGCGGTGCGAGTGTCACCAGCGCTAACAACAAAGTGGTGCCAAGGGCTCTAAGTTTGGTTTGCCCGGGACCAGCTTTCATCGACCAGGCCAACCGTGCTGGTGCATCAAGATTTGCCCAAATCGGTTCTGCTCAGGTGAACGTCAACCAAAACTCGGCTTCAAATTTTTTCACGGTTAGCAAACCCAAAATTATTCGGGTCAACGCCGATGTTACGGGCCAGAGTCAGGGCAGCTCGCTGCTTAGCGCCAATCAGACACAGCTGATCAGCGCTGCAGCAAATGGCTATGCCACAGGCGCCAACGGCCTAATCGGTGCTGATTGTGTGAGGCCATCAAGTGATTTTTGGTTTTTGGGCGCCAGCACGGCGGTGGGTCGACAAGCCCTTCTGATTGTTCAGAACCCCAGCCCGGTAGATGCCTCCTTTAGCGTCGAACTTTTTGATGAGGGCGGCAAAATCAACGCATCGGGAACGCAAGGCCTCGCCGTAATGGCTGGCAAATCATTGGTCGTGCCGCTGGCCGCTTTCGCCCCAAGCGACCCGAGCCTCACCGTTCACATTTCAAGCCAAGGCGGCGCCGTGGCTGCTTGGGTTCAGCAGAAGACCGTTCGCGGCACCATAGCCGCG
>CAISOV010000063.1 GCA_903887175.1 uncultured Micrococcales bacterium | reverse complement strand
CTTTGCCTGTTAACAGAGTAATCGTGCTGACTGTGGCATCGCGTATTCCACAGGCGACAATCGCTTCGTATGGCTCCAAACCGTGGTTGCAATTCAAAGCAAAGCCGTGCATTGTCGTGTGCTCGGCAACTCTGATTCCGATCGCCGCAACTTTGACAAAACCTAGTACAGTCTGATGCCAAACACCACTTCTGCCGTCAACTCGCTGTGTTTCAAGACCGAAGTCAGCACAGACCTGAATCAGAACACCCTCTAGCCAGCGCACATAACCAACCACATCGATTGGTTTCGGCAGCTTCATGATCGGGTATCCGACCAGCTGACCCGGCCCATGCCAAGTGATTTTGCCTCCGCGGTCGGTTTCATAAACCGGAATGCCGACATTTGGTCTCGAGTCGTTCGGTCGCTCGTCATCTTCGGTGCGTTTGCCGGCAGTGAAAACTGATTCGTGTTCTAAAAGAATCACAGTGTCAGGGCGTTCGTCGTTTGCTACTTGGGCGTGAATTTCACGCTGCATAACAAGCCCTGACTCGTAACTAACGAAGTCGGGGTTGAACCCAGCGCGTATAAATTCAGGCATAAGTCAATCTTAAATCAGGCTGCCCGTGAATCTGCTCACAAGCTGTGCGTAGTACTTTTATCAACAACGGATGCGCTTGCGTTATTTCGCCGCGAAGCTAAAACTAGATTTAGCTGATGCGCAAAAGACCCCAAATCGCTGAGGTTGTCTGCTTAAAGACACTGCATCGCCACTGCGGCATTTCGGTGTGGTCGGCGCAAAAGAAGAATTCAGAGCCGATTGTGGTTATAGCGTTCTCTCGCTGGGCTACCGCGTGGCCTCTGATTCATGAATCACTGAAACTTCGTGGTCTCAATGTTGAGCTTGCTAAAGATGCAAAGGGCAGGCCGTTAGTATGCATTGCCTACAACGATAATTTCGATCAACCGACTGCCATAACAAACAATGTTGTATTCGCAAATCGCGCTTCAAAGCGCAAAGACATGCGTTTTTATGTAGACCACGGCTGGCTACCGGTCGATACAAGAAAAGATTTGCAAGACGACGCAGACGAACAGTCAGGGCAAACAAACAGGCACTTTGCTGCCAGAACGTGGTTCACTACATGTTTATTGCTGACAATCATCGCTGTGATGATTCTTTGCGCCAATTCTCTGGCCAACATTTTGCCGACTCATCAGAAAGCCACGACAGCTATTGGAATTAGCCTGCCTGCTCCCCGCAATAGCGCAAGGCCCGCACCACTCACTCTGCAAGTTATTCGTGGCTATCTGGTTGAGATCGATTCTTCTAAAATGGGTGACAAATTCGATACTGATGTTGCGTTTGACCCTCTTGTGAAACATCATCTGAACGTTGACATCTTGAAGCAGATCACCTTTGGGGGCATGGTATCTGTCAAGTTCAAAATCATTGGGCACTCAAAACCGATTGAAGTTACCTTTGAAAAAATCAGTCAAGATTGGGTTCTTGCCGCAATAAAAAACACCGCCTGACCTAAGTCGAGGCGGTGTTTTATTTGGTTTTTGTTAGAGACCCATGACTGAATTGAAATCAGCAGCTTCTAGACGGTTTTTGATATCGACCAAGAAGCGACTTGCATCGGCACCATCAACGAGTCGGTGATCATATGACAAGGCCAAATAGACCAAGCTGCGAATTGCGATGGCTTCAGTTCCGTCAGAACTTGTGACAACAGCAGGGCGCTTAGTGACGATTCCAGTTCCCAGAATTGCTACCTGGGGCAAAAATACAACCGGGGTATCAAACAAAGCTCCGCGTGAACCAGTGTTAGTCAAGGTGAAAGTGCCACCACCCAGCTCATCAGGCATCAGCTTGTTTGCACGTGTGCGGCTAGCAAGATCAGCAATCTGCTGTGCAATTTGAGCGATGGTGAGAGTCGAAGCGTCACGAATCACTGGAGTCAACAGACCACGGTCGGTGTCAACTGCGAAACTGATGTTTTCAGTTGGGTGATAGTTAACAACATCACCTTCGATGCTGGCGTTTAGCTTTGCGTGCACGCGCAGTGCCTCTGCAGCAGCCAAGGCAAAGAAAGGCATAAAGTTCAGCTTGCCGCCGGTTTTTGCGACGAACTCTGATTGCACCTGCTGGCGCAACTGTGCGATTTTGGTGACGTCAACTTCAACCACAGTTGTCAGTTGGGCGGTTTGTTGCATAGAGGCAACGGCGCGTTCAGCCAGCACTTTGCGAAGTCGACTCATAGATTCAGATGTTCCGCGAAGAGCTGAATCAGCCGCTGCTGCGTGCGTTGTAGCAGAAACCAAAGGGTTGCTTGTTGTAGCAGCGGCAATAACGTCGTCTTTGCGAATGCGCCCACCGACACCGGTGCCGGCTACCGTACTAAGGTCGATGCCAGACTCTGATGCAAGCTTGCGAACTAGGGGAGTCACATAGCCTGCGTCGCTGCCTGCCACAGCGGTTGCAGGCGCTGCATGTGATGCTGGAACCTGCGTAGTCACTGCAGCGGCAGGTGTTAGTGCAGGTGCTTGTGCGATTACAGGAACGATTGGTGCAGGCGGCACATAGGCGATAGGAGCCGCCACAGGAGCAGCAACCGGCGCGGCAGCCACCGAAGCAGGAGGTGTTGCAGCAACTGGGGCTGCAACTGCTGCAGGGGCCGCAACTGGTTCAGCAACTGGCGCTGGCGCTGCAGCTGCTGGTTGGGCAGCAGCCGGCGCTGACGCACTTGAACCGTCACCAATGATGACTAGAACGGCGCCAACCTCGACGGTCTCATCTTCTTGAACCAAAATCTGCTCGATAACGCCAGCTACTGGCGAAGGAATCTCGGTGTCAACTTTGTCGGTTGATACTTCAACTAAAGGTTCGTCAACAGCGACGGTGTCGCCAACCTTTTTCAGCCATCGGGTTACGGTGCCTTCGGTTACGCTTTCGCCAAGGGCTGGAAGGGTTACGTTCTGACTCATCTGTTATTTACTCCTGTTTAAAACTGCGATTATGCGTGAGCGTGAAGTGGTTTGCCAGCAAGTGCCAAATGGGCCTCGCCGATGGCTTCATTCATGGTCGGGTGTGCGTGGATCAAGGTTGCTACGTCTTCTGGGTAAGCCTCCCAGTTAACGATTAGCTGAGCCTCGCCAATTTGTTCGCCTACGCGAGAACCAATCATGTGCACGCCGATGACTGGGCCGTTGTTGCGACGCACCAGCTTGATGAAGCCAGCTGTGCCAAGAATCTGGCTTTTGCCGTTTCCGCCTAGGTTGTATTCATAGGTTGAAATGTTTTCAGCGCCGTAAGTCTCGGCAGCTTTAGCCTCGGAAAGACCAACTGATGCTACTTCTGGCTCACAGTAGGTGACTTTTGGAATTCCGGTCTCGTCAATCACAGCTGGGTTGAGGCCAGCGATTTCTTCGGCGATAAAGATTCCCTGTTGAAAACCACGGTGCGCCAGCTGCAAACCAGGAACAATGTCTCCGGCAGCGTAAACGCCGGGCAAATTGGTTTGAAGTCGGTCGTTAGTCAAAACATAGCCGCGGTCCATTGCCACACCTTGTTCTTCATAACCTAGGCCAGCAGTGTTTGGGCCTCGGCCAACAGCTACCAGCAATAGTTCTGCTTCTAGCTTTGTGCCGTCTTCGAGTGAAACCACAACACCGTGTTCGCTCTGCTCTACTCCGGCAAAACGCACGCCTAGTTTGAAGTCGATGCCACGCTTGCGAAAAGCACGCTCAAGACCCTTGCTGACCGCTTCATCTTCATTCGGCACCAAGTGAGGCAGACCTTCAATGATTGTCACGTCGGTGCCAAATGATTTCCAGATTGATGCAAACTCGACACCGATTACACCGCCACCGAGCACGATCGCCTTATTTGGCACAAAATTCAACTGCAACGCGTGCTCTGAGGTGATTACTCGACCACCGATTTGCAAGCCAGGTAGTGAACGTGAATACGAGCCGGTTGCCAAGACAACATTGGTGCCGGTGTATGAGTCTTCGCCGACCTGAACAGTTTTTGGCCCAACGAATCGGCCTTCGCCGCCTACCAAAGTGATGTTCTTAGATGCAACTAAGCCGCTTAGGCCCTTATAAAGGCGGTCTACGATGCCATCGCGATATTTGTTGACAGCCGGCATATCAATGCCAACCAGGTTTGCGCTCACGCCAAAGTTTGCGGCCTCGCGAGTTACGTCGGCCACTTCGGCCGAGTGCAAAAGAGCCTTGGTTGGAATGCAGCCGCGGTGAAGGCAGGTGCCACCAAGCTTGTCTTTCTCGATAAGGGCAACGCTTTTGCCGAGCTGTGCAGAGCGAAGTGCGGCTGCGTAGCCACCGCTTCCGCCGCCTAGAATAACGACATCAAAATTGTGGTCAGCCACTTAATTACTCCCTATTTTCGCCAAAACTCAATCTCAACTTTACTACCGTTGGTGGTGACATGCACCCAATGAAGTCAGGTCGCGTCACATACCTTCAGCAAGATTGATCAGTGTGCGCACCATGGCCCCCGTGCCACCTTTCGGCGTGAAACCGTAGGCAGATGTGTCGTTGTCAGCCACGCCGGCGATATCAAGGTGAGCCCAAGGCAGTGGGGCGCCGTCTTTGCCCGTGCCAATGAATTCGCTGAGAAACCATGCACCAAGAATCGTTCCGCCGCTGGCGCCATATTTTGCATTAACTTGATCGGCAATCTCAGAATGCAGGCTCTGCTTTAGTTCGATAGGCATTGGCAGAACCCAAACAGGTTCGCCCGCAGCCTCAGCAGCATCTTCAACAGCAATGACTCCGCCGGTGGTTCCCATGAGTCCAGCAGTTCTGTCGCCTAGCGCCACCGTTACAGCGCCTGTCAAAGTTGCAACATCGACAATCAGATCTGGCTTAGATTCACTGGCTAGCGAAAGGCCATCTGCCAAAACTAAACGACCCTCAGCGTCGGTGTTTATGACTTCAACAGTCTTTTTGTTACGCATTGTGATGACATCGTTGGGCCGGGTGGCTGACCCCGAAGGCATATTTTCTGCAATGCACATGTAGGCGTCTACGTTTAGCTTCATCTCTAATTGTGCAATTGCGATAATGCTGTGCAGAACTACAGCAGCACCTGTCATGTCATATTTCATGCCTAGCATTGAAGCTGCCGGCTTAAGGCTCAAACCACCGGTATCAAAAGTGATGCCTTTGCCAACTAGAGCCAGCGACTTTTTTGCACCCTTTGGGCGATAACTCAGGTGAACCAACCGGGGTGCATGCTTGGCTCCTGCGCCAACTGCCGATATTCCGCCGAAACCTTCTGCAATCAGCTGTTTTTCATCGAGAACTTTAACAGTCAAGGTTTCTATTCCTGATGCGGCTTTCTGTGCTGCTTTAGCAAGATCAGCTGGGTGTAGGTGATTGGCCGGCAAGTTGGTCAAATCACGAGTCGCGTGCACCGCTCGCGCCACAGTTTCAGCGTGATTTAGCTCAGCTTTGCTCAGTCTCAAGTTCGAGACAACAGTGATTTGTTTGAGAGCAAATTTCGACTTTGATGTTTTGAAAGTTTTGGGTTCGTAAGCACCGAGAAACAGTCCTTCGACAACCTCTGCGAGCACTGTTGGGTCTTCGATGCCAAAGTCGACCACTATCGATTCAACGTCGCTTAGCTTTCGGGCAATTGCGCCACCAATTTCACGCCAGCTTGAGCCAAAGCTTGAGAACGGGTTTGCCTTAAATGTCGTGCCGACCACAGCAGTCAGAATTGTGGCTCCTTGATTGCTCGGCAATTGAACTCTAACTAACGCTTCGGCTTCTGTTGAAGCGCCGACCGGCGCAAGATCTGTTTCAAAAACTGAGTCAGCGAACAGTGTGGAAGAAAAGACTGTGTTGGCAGGTTGAATCTTGTTGCCGTCAGTTACGGCAGCTAAGACAAGCACTGTTTTTTCGTTGACTTTCGGGGCTGAAGAAATTTTTAGCTTTGGCATATTCATAGGTCAATGCTAAACCCGCTGGAATAGGATGTTTTCATGGTCGACCCGAGTGCGTTATTCACAATCGCAGATCTCGATATTGAAGTGCCACTTGGCTTGCATCTAATCGCGAGTCTAAATGGCTTCACAGATGCTGGCTCGACCATTTCGCAAGTTAGCGACAACATTTTTGCAAACTTTGACCACCATCTTCTAGTTGAGTTCAACAACGATGAACTGCTTGACTACCGTGCCCGCAGACCCATCATGTACTTTGAAAAAGATCACATCGCCGACTACGAACCCGCTTCGCTTGGCATTTTCTTGGTCTATGACGAGGCTAGGCAACCGTTCTTGTTCTTGCACGGATACGAGCCTGATTTTCAATGGGAAAGATTTGTTGAAAGCTTGATTTCTGTAATCGACCTTTTCGGTGTCAGCCAGGTGAGCTGGGTGCACGCCATACCTTTTCCGATTCCACACACCAGGCCTTTGGGTGTTACGGTCTCAGGCAATCGTCGCGATTTGATTGACTCGACTTCTGAATGGAAACCACAAACCCAGGTTCCAGGAAACGTGTTACACCTGCTCGAATATCGGGCATCGAGCACAGATTTGCCAATGGTCGGCTTCGTTTTATTGGTTCCACATTATTTAGGTGACAGCGAGTATCCGGTCGCTGGTGTGAAAGCTCTCGAATTGCTATCGCTTGGCACGGGTTTAGTGTTCTCAACAGACGAGCTGCGCGATGAATCAGTTACTTTTTTGAAGAAACTCAGCGACCAGCTTGAAGAGAATGACGAACTAAAACGTATGGTCGCCAACCTTGAGCAGGG
>CAISOV010000062.1 GCA_903887175.1 uncultured Micrococcales bacterium | reverse complement strand
ATCACAATAGAACCAGCGATAGTGCCGACCATAGAAGACTTGAACAGCTCGCGAACTTCGGCGGTGCCAAGTGCGTGCTCTTCGTATTCTGGCTTGAGCATGCCCTTGAGCGCTGCTTCAATGTCATCAAGAGCGGCATAGATGACTGAGTAGTGGCGAATGTCGACACCTTCACGGTCAGCACGCTCTTTGGCTTTGTTGTCTGGGCGCACGTTGAAACCAATGATGATTGCGTTGTCAACCGTTGCAAGGTTAACGTCGCTTTCGGTAATGGCACCAACACCGCGGTGAATGATTCGCAACTGAACGCTGTCGTCAACTTCGATCTTGAGCAACGAATCTTCGAGGGCTTCAACAGCACCCGAAACGTCACCCTTGATGACCAAGTTGAGAGACTCAACCTTGCCGTCTTCGAGGGCCTTAGTAAAGTCTTCAAGGCTAACTCGCTTGCGGGTCTTAGCCAGTAGCGCGTTTCGGTCAGCAGCTTCACGCTTTTCAGCAATCTGGCGTGCCTGACGCTCGTCGTCGGTAACCACAAAGGTGTCACCGGCACGAGGCACCGACTGCAAACCGAGAACCTGAACTGGGCGGCTCGGCAACGCTTCGGCAACGGCATTGCCGTTTTCGTCGAACATCGCACGAACGCGACCGTGGGCTGCACCGGCAACGATTGAGTCCCCGACGCGCAGGGTTCCCGACTGAATCAATACGGTGGCAACTGAGCCTCGGCCCTTGTCAAGGTTCGCTTCGATGGCTACACCGCGAGCGTCTTTATTAGGGTTGGCACGCATGTCTAGGGCGGCGTCAGCAGTTAGCAAGACAGCGTCTAGAAGTTCAGGAATGCCAGCACCGGTTAGAGCAGAAACGTTGACGAACATTACGTCACCGCCATATTCTTCGGCAAGCAAGTTGAATTCGGTGAGCTGCTGACGAATCTTGTCAGGGTTGGCGCCTGGCTTATCTACCTTGTTCACTGCGACCACAATCGGAACCCCAGCTGACTGGGCGTGGTTCAAAGCCTCAATGGTTTGAGGCATCACGCCGTCGTCTGCAGCGACAACCAAGATTGCGATGTCGGTGACCTGAGCACCACGGGCACGCATAGCGGTAAACGCTTCGTGACCCGGTGTGTCAATAAAGGTGATAGCGCGGTCGATGCCCTCGTGCTCTGTGTGAACCTGATAAGCACCGATGTGCTGAGTGATGCCGCCGGCTTCGCCAGCCTGAACATTCGAGTTTCGAATCGAGTCAAGCAAACGAGTTTTTCCGTGGTCAACGTGACCCATCACAGTGACAACTGGAGGACGTGCTTCTAGGTCTTCTTCTTCGTCGTCATAGTCAGTTGAAACGTCAAGACCAAAACCTTCAAATAGCTCGCGCTCTTCGTCTTCAGGCGAAACCACTTCGATCTTGTAGCCAAGTTCTTGGCCCAAAATCTGCATTGTTTCTTCGTCGAGCGAAGCGGTCGCTGTGGTCATCTGGCCAAGGTGGAACAGAACGGTAATCAGCTGACCGGCATTGCCATCAATCTTGTCGGCAAAGTCTTGAACGCTTGAACCGCGGCGCAAGCGAATGCTTGTGCTGCCGTCACCACGTGGCACAACTGCGCCACCAAGGCTTGGGGCACTTCTTTGCTCAAACTCTTCACGTTTCGCACGCTTTGACTTGCGGGCCTTGCTCTGGCCACGGCCACCGCCCTTGCCAAAAGCACCGGCTGCGCCAGCGCCACGACCGCCACGACCCGCTGGGCCGCCACCGCCACCTGGGCGTGAGAAACCTGCGCCGCCACCTGCACCTGGTGCGCCACCTGGGCGAGTGAAACCTGCGCCGCCACCAGCACCACCTGGGCGTGAAGCACCAGCCGGGCCGCCGGCACCAGCCGGGCGAGGACCCCCCGGGCGGCCTGCGGCACCAGGGCCACCAGCACCAGCCGGGCGAGGACCACCTGGGCGACCTGCGCCACCAGGGCCACCAGCACCAGCCGGGCGTGGGCCACGGCCCATGCCTTGGTTGCTCGAGAACGGGTTGTTGCCTGGGCGTGAAACTGGGCGAGGAATGCCCATGCCTTGGCTTGAAGCAAATGGGTTGTTGCCTGGGCGAGGAATGCCCGCGGCGGCACCTGGTGCAGCTGATGCCGGTGCAGCAGATGCCGGCGCTGCTGTCGGTGACGCTGGTGAAGCTGCCGCGCTTTCGCTGGCTGCTGCCGGTGCTTCGACAGCCTCAGTCTTGGTCACTGCTTTAGCCGGTGCGGCTTTGCCAGGGGCCGAAGGTGCCGGTGCAGCGCTAGCTGAAGGTGCAGCTGACGGCGCTGCTGACGCGGCAGGTGTTTCGGCTGCAGGTGCAGCTTTTGCTGGCTTTGTCTCGACTGGTTTAGCGTTCGGAAAAGCCTCGCGAAGCTTTTTAGCTACCGGCGGGGTGATGGTTGATGAGCCAGCCTTGACGTATTCGCCAAGTTCTTTAAGTTTGGCCAGCGCCTCTTTGGTATCGATACCAAGTTCGCTAGCAATGTCGTAAACGCGTGGAAGCGCCAAGTTAATCTCCTGATCTAGGGGCCTACCCCAGGTCAGGGAAGGCCATTAAAGCTGTTGGGTTCTCATTTCGAGATACTCATTTTGTTGCCAACATCGTTTCTGCCTGTTCTATCGGTTGGGTTAGACCTGAAGCATCTAGCTGACCATCGTTGCGAAGTGCGCGACCGAAAGCTCGGCGTTCAATGGCTTGATTCAAGCATTTTGTGCTTGCATGCAACCATGCCGCCCGACCAGGCAGACTGCCCCGTGAATCAACAACAAGTTTTTGAGTTGACGCAACTATGCGCAGCAGGTCTGATCGTGATGCGCGTTGACGACAGCCAACGCAGGTTCTAATCGGTTCCATTGTAACCCGTTTATCTGTTTAGGGCTAGAACTACTCGCCTTCGAGAATGCTGTCAGGCTGAACGTCGATTTTTGCACCAGTCAGTTTTGCTGCCAGACGAACGTTTTGGCCCTCTTTGCCAATGGCAAGCGAAAGTTGAAAGTCAGGCACAAGTGCGCGCACTTGACGGTTTGCGGCGTCGATCATGTAGCACGATGAAACCTTGGCCGGCGACAGCGCTTGGGCCACAAACTCGGGTAGGTTCTCGCTAAAGTCAACGATGTCGATTTTTTCTTCATTCAGTTCGGCTTGAACTGCACGCACGCGTTGCCCGAGTTCACCGATGCATGAACCTTTGGCGTTGATGCCGGCTTCGTGGGCTCGAACGGCAATCTTGGTGCGGTGACCAGCTTCGCGAGCTACTGAAACAATTTCGACTACACCGCTGGCGATTTCGGGAACCTCAAGAGCAAACAACTTGCGAACCAGCGACGGATGACTGCGCGACACGGTGATCTGTGGCCCGCGAGTGCCCTTGACCACGTTGGTCACAAAAAAGCGCATGCGCTTGTTGTGGCTGTAATCTTCGCCAGGAACCTGCTCTTCAGGAGGCAAAATGGCCTCAATTGTGCCGAGGTTTACATAGATCAAGAACGGTTTAGGGCCCTGCTGAATAACGCCGGTAACAATCTGATCTTTTTTGTCGAGAAACTCGCCTAGCAGGCTGTCGTCGTTGATGGCACGAAGGCGCGCAGCGATGACCTGTTTTGCTGAATAGGCTGCGATGCGGCCAAAGTTTTCTGGGGTGGCTAGCTTTTCGCCAGTTTCTTCGCCGTTTTCGTCAACCTCTGGCACATAAATGTTTACGTGACCGGTGGTGCGGTTGAGTTCAGCACGAGCTTTGTCGTGGTTGCCAACGTGTCGGTGATAAGCGGCAAGAATTGCCTCTTCAATAATCTGAACCTGTTCAGAGAACGGAATGTTGTATTCGCGCTCGACGCCCTTGAGCACTGCCAATTCGATGTCCATTGGTGCCTCCCGAGGCTAATTAAGTTCTTCTAATGCAGATTCTAGCTTGACGGGGCGACGTTCGCCTGTGGCGCGGTTCCACAAATCGACCTCGCCGGTATCCAAACCTTTGCCCACGATGACTATTTGAGGCACGCCGATCAGCTCAGCATCGCCAAATTTGACCCCTGGGCTAACCTTGGCGCGGTCATCTAAAATAACCGACTTGCCTGCCGCTTCGAACTGCGCGGCGAGTTTTTCGGCGGCTTCGTAGACTTCGTCATCTTTGCCCGCAGCAACAATATAAACATCGGCCGGCGAGACAGCAGCCGGCCAGATTAGACCCTTTTCGTCGTGGTTGGCTTCGGCCAAAACCGCGAGAATGCGAGTCACGCCGATGCCATAACTGCCCATGGTGACGGTAACAAGCTTGCCGTTTTCGTCGAGCACTTTGAGCTCAAGCGCCTCGGCATATTTGCGACCGAGCTTGAAGACGTGACCGATTTCGATGCCACGAGCTAACTCAAGTGGGCCTGAGCCATCAGGAGCTTGGTCGCCTGCCTTGACTTCAGCTAGGTCTGCCACACCGTCGGCAGCAAAGTCGCGACCGGCAACAACGCTAAACAGGTGAGAATCGGCTTCGTTTGCACCCACGATCCAGTTCGAGCCCTCGACCACTCGAGGGTCAACAAGGTATCGAATGCCGCTGGCTGATTCTTTGCCCAAGACTGCGCTGGTCGAGCCATCAGCGGCGAGCGCCACTGGCCCGATGTAGCCCTTGATTAGCTCAGGGTGTTTGGCAAAATCTGCGTCGCCGGCTGGTTCAACCTCGTTCGGCGAGAAAGCTGCCTCGGCACGCTTTGGTTCCACTTCGCGGTCACCTGGCAAGGCAACAACTACTAGCTCGCGCTTGCCGGTTGGGCTGGTCAAAGCCAAGACAACGTGCTTGAGCGTGTCGCTAGCCTGCCATTGGCGACCATCGGCGCGCGAAAGTTCAGGGTTGCCGTTAGCCAAAGCCACGAGTGCTTTGATGCCGGTGGTTTTTGGGGTGCTCACTTTGTGGGCAGCAGCTTGACCTGCAATGGCAACAGATGCCGGCGGCACAGTTGCCACGGCCTCAACGTTGGCCGCATACCCGCCCGGCGAGCGCACGAAGGTGTCTTCGCCGATAGCCGAAGGCGAGAGGAATTCTTCGCTGGCCGAGCCGCCCATTGCGCCGGCGTCGGCGCGCACAATGACGTATTCAACGCCAAGTCGGGTAAAGATACGCTCGTAGGCATCGCGCTGTGCTTGATAGGCCTTGTCGAGCCCTTCATCGGTGACGTCAAAGCTGTAGGCGTCTTTCATCACAAACTCGCGACCGCGAAGCAGCCCGGCTCGCGGGCGAGCTTCATCGCGATATTTGTTTTGAATCTGAAATAGAGCTACCGGCAGGTCTTTGTAGCTCGAATACATGTCTTTGACCAAGAGCGTGAACATCTCTTCGTGGGTCGGGGCTAGCAGATAATCAGCTTTTTTGCGGTCTTGCAGGCGAAACAGGTTGTCACCGTATTCGGTCCAACGGCCGGTAGCCTCATAAGGTTCGCGCGGCAATAGCGCCGGAAAAAACACTTCTTGAGCGCCTGCGTT
>CAISOV010000061.1 GCA_903887175.1 uncultured Micrococcales bacterium | reverse complement strand
GTATCTAACCTCTTGAAACAAAATAATCGGGCCTCGACAAGTGTCGAGGCCCGATTTGATTTACGGCTCTAAGTTATATCGAGAAACCGATTGCACGCATTTGTTCTTTGCCGTCTTCGGTGATCTTTTCAGGCCCCCAAGGTGGCATCCAGACCCAGTTAATTCTGAACGCCTCGACGACACCGTCAAGAGCTTCGGCAGTCTGCTCTTCGAGCACGTCAGTCAGTGGGCAGCCGGCGCTGGTTAGTGTCATGTTGATGAGCAGGCTGCCGTCATCTGCAGATTTTTGTAGGCCATAGATTAGGCCGAGGTCAACGATGTTCACCCCAATTTCTGGGTCAATTACGTCTTTTAGTGCCTCTTCGACTCGGTCGTATTCAGCCGGTTCTAACTCGATGACGTTCAAGTTAAGCCTTCAAGTAGCGATCGTAGCCTTCGGCTTCGAGGCGATCTGCAAGCTCAGGGCCGCCTTCTTCAGCGACTTTTCCGGCAACAAAAACGTGCACAAAATCAGGTTTGATGTACTTCAAGATTCGGGTGTAGTGAGTGATCAAAAGCACGCCGAGGTCGGTGTTGCTCTTAGCCCGATTAACGCCTTCAGAAACTATTTTTAGGGCGTCAACATCGAGGCCAGAGTCGGTCTCGTCAAGCACCGCAATCTTTGGCTTCAACAGTTCAAGCTGCAGAATCTCGTGACGCTTCTTTTCGCCACCCGAGAAGCCTTCGTTGACGTTGCGTTCGGTAAAGCCAGAATCCATCTTTAGGTCTTCCATTGCGCTGCGAAGGTCTTTGATCCAACTTCGCAGAGCTGGTGCCTCGCCCGAAAGTGCGGTTTTTGCGGTGCGCAAGAAGTTTGAAACTGAAACTCCAGGAATCTCAACTGGGTACTGCATCGCTAAAAATAGTCCGGCACGAGCACGCTCGTCGACGCTCATTGCCAAAACGTCTTCACCATCAAGCAAAATCTCGCCCTCGGTTACGGTGTACTTTGGGTGGCCAGCGATTGTGTAGGCCAGGGTCGATTTGCCAGAACCGTTAGGCCCCATGATGGCGTGGGTTTCGCCACTGCGAAGAGTCAGGTCAACGCCGCGCAGAATCTCTTTAACACCCTGTTCGGTGTCAACGCTCACGTGCAGGTTTTTGATTTGCAAAATAGTCATTGTCTAAAGTCTTTCAGTTTAGGCTTCGTCGATTTCGAGAAAAACATCACCGTTGTCGATGATTACTTCATAGCGAGCTACTGGCTCATAGGCAGGCAAGGTTAGAGCTTCACCAGTTTCGAGCGAAAACTTTGCGCCATGCGCCCAGCACTCAATGGTGTTGTCTTTGCCAACAAAACCTTCACTAAGCGAAATCTCACCGTGCGAACATTTGTCATCAAGCGCGAAGACTTCGCCCTCTTTGTTACGAATTACCGCAATGGTGTGCTCGCCAGCTTTAACACGTATCGCTTTGCCGACTCTGATGTCGTCAACTGCACAGATTCTAAGTGCCATTAAGAGGCGCTCCTTGCTAGTTCTTGCTCAATAGATTCGTTGAGTCGGTCTTCGATTGACGAAATGCCGATCTGCTGAATAACTTCGTTCAGAAAGCCGCGCACTACAAGTCGACGAGCTTCATTCTCGGTGATTCCGCGAGCCTGCAGATAAAAAAGCTGTTCATCATCAAAACGACCGCTTGCGCTCGCGTGCCCGGCGCCTTGAATCTGCCCAGTTTCGATTTCGAGGTTTGGCACTGAATCTGCGCGGCACCCGTCAGTTAGCAAGAGGTTGCGGTTGAGCTCGTAAGTGTCGGTGCCTTCGGCAGCGGCGCGAATCAAAACGTCACCGACCCAAACGGTGTGTGCCCCGTCGCCCTGCAGGGCGCCTTTGTAGGTAACCCGTGACTTGCAGTTAGGTTCGCTGTGATCAACAAAAAGTCGGTTTTCGAGGTGCTGACCGCTATCGGCAAAATAAACGCCGAGCAATTCAACTTCGCCACCTGGAGCCACGAAATTTGCTGACGGGCTAACCCGAACCACGTCGCCACCCAAACTGATATTTAGGTGTTTGAGCTTGGCATTGCGACCAATCTTGGCAAACTGCGCCG
>CAISOV010000060.1 GCA_903887175.1 uncultured Micrococcales bacterium | reverse complement strand
TGAACATTTATAGTTCAACAGATGCGGTTGAGATAACGCTGAACGAGCGCTTAGCTAAAGCTGAAGATGAGAAAGACGATTTGAGGCAAGTTGAGTTAGCTCTGCACAGTTGTTACAGGCAAAGTCGAGTCAGTGCCGAAATCTAAACCAGATGCCGCGCGGCCTCGCATAATCAACTGCGCGCCGAGAGCAGCAATCATGGCGCCGTTGTCGGTGCAAAGTTTGAACGCCGGCACGCGCAACTCAATGCCGTTTGCGGCACACCTTTCGGCGGCCACCGCTCGAAGTCGTGCGTTGGCAGTGACGCCACCGCCAAGCAAAAGACGGGGCACGTTGTGATCGAGGCAGGCAGCCAACGCTTTGCCGACCAGCACATCAACCACGGCTTCTCTAAAACTCGCCGCAATGTCAGAGGTTTGCTCATCGCTTAGTGCAGCCTGTTGGTTGTTTTCGGTGACTTCAATGTGCCTAGCCACGGCCGTTTTGAGCCCGCTGAAGCTAAAGTCATAGCGGTGCTTAGCCATGTCTTTAGGCAGGGTTAGACCACGCGGAAACCGCACTGCTTTCGGGTCGCCACTGGCAGCCACCCGATCGATCTCTGGGCCGCCAGGGTATTTCAGACCCATGATTCGGGCAATCTTGTCGAAAGCCTCGCCAGCTGCATCGTCGATGGTTTCACCCAGCAACACAACATCATCTAGCAAATCGTTCACAAGAAGCAAAGACGTGTGGCCGCCACTGACAAGAAGCGCAATGGTTGGTGTCTCAAGCTCACCGCGTTCAAGAATGTCAACACCCACATGCCCCACCAAATGGTTGACGGCATAGATCGGTTTGTCTAAAGCTGCCGCCAAAGCCTTGGCTGCGCCAACCCCAACCATCAGCGCGCCAGAAAGACCAGGCCCGTTGGTCACGGCAATGGCGTCAAGATCATCAAAAGTTAAACCCGCTTCGGCGAGCGCTTCATGAATCGTCGGCTGCAACGCCTCAAGGTGAGCGCGAGCAGCTATCTCGGGCACAACGCCACCGAAACGAGCATGTTCTTGCATCGAGCTACTAATCACGTTTGCCAACAAGGTGGTTCCACGCACGATTCCGACACCGGTTTCATCGCAACTGCTCTCGATGCCCAAAACCACAGGTTGACTGTTTATCGGTTCAAGCTGCGCACGCATCACAACAGCGTCAACACCATCAGGCTGATAATACCCACGGCGGCGGTCAATCGCGACAAAATCCAAACTCTCATAAAGGCTTTGCGCAACCGGGTTATCAGCCCGAACCTCAAGAAACATTTCAGAAGCACCAAGTTGGCGAGCCTCTGCAACCAAACGGTTCATCAGCTGGCGACCCAAACCACGGCTGCGAAAATCAGGTTCAACGGCAATCGTCTGCACGTCAGACTGCTCGCTGCCAGCAACCTTGCTCAGCCCGGCATAGGCAACCACGCGCTCTGGGCCATCATCAACCTGCGCCGTCGCCACCCAATAAAACGTGTGGTGAGACACAAGCTCAAGATGCATGTTGGCTTCACTCCAAGCATCAGACGCAAAACACTGGTGCTCAACAGCCATAATTGCTGCGAGGTCAACCTCGGTTGCCGGTCTCAAGCCAATTTCGCCAACATAAACACTGTTCATTTGCCGACCTCAGAAGCAATAACCGGCTTTGAAAACTCAGCTTTGCCATAACGTGCGTGCGGTTTTGGCAGCACTGCGTCTGGCGCACGCAAATAAAGCGGTGAAGTATCTTGCGACAGAGTCTGCTCGGCCAGCTGCGCCTGCGCAACCCTGCCCAAGGCTGTGCCAATCGGCACAGCCGCCAATGAGGTCAAGTCGCTGGCTTCGCGCAATCGAACCCGCACCGCCTCAATATTGCGGTCAATCAAAAGATCATCAAGCGCCGCCGGTTTATTCACAGCTGGCATATCTGAGCGCAACGCGACCCCCTGCGCCGAGAGGCCGCTGTAAAGCGCCCAATAAACTTCGCTGCGACGAGCATCGGCGGTAATCAGCAACGGCGTGCGAGGTGAAACTTGATCCAGCACCTCAGGGTCTTGCAGAGCCGACCAAGCTAACGCGTCAAGGCTAGCCACGCCAAAAAGTTGCGCCCCAACAGCTTGAGCAAAAACCGTTCCTGCTGCCAAACCTACGCGCAAGCCAGTGAACGGTGCTGGCCCCCTACCAACTACTACCGCCTGAACGTCTTTGCCCTTCAACCCAGCTAAAGCCAAGGCTTGGGCAATTGCAGTGCCAATGCTTTCAACGTGCATCATCGCACCCGCAGTGTTCACCTCAGCTAAAACCGCGTCACCGCGCAAAATTGCAACCGAAGTTGCTGCCGAAGTATCAATCGCAAGCATTGTCAGGCTCAAAAAATAACTCCCAGCCAACGCTCACCAACACCAATCAACGAAACCTCACGCATGTTTTCGTGAACGTTCGACGAACGGGTGATTTCAACATCAAGATAGCTGTCTGTGATGTCTTCAGTGAAACCTCTGCCCCACTCAACCAAAGTAATGCTGTTCTCAAAATCAATATCGAGATCATCAAGTTCTGCGGGGCTCCCTAAACGATAAGCGTCGACGTGCACCATCGGAGCGCCACCATCGCGGGTCTTGTGCGTGCGCGCAATCACAAACGTCGGGCTCGAAACTGTTCCAAGAACTTTCAAGCCCTCACCAATGCCTCGGCTCATCGTGGTTTTGCCAGCGCCCATCTGACCGCTCAACAAAACCAGGTCGCCCTTGCGCAGCTCTTTTGCAATCATCAAACCCAAGCTGTGCATAACCTCAGGCGAGTGAACTTCAAATTTGGCTAAAACTATGCCCGTCAAAACGCAACCCCAGGCTCGGGCAACTCGTGGGCCCCGCCCGGTGTTGCCGAACCGAAAAACTCGCGCACAAACCGACCACCCATGCGGGTAACAATTTCATAGTTGATTGTGTCGGCAGCAGCGGCTAAATCATCCACCGAAATTTGACCTTTGGATGGATCGCCAAACAACACAACCTCATCGCCGATCTCAACGCTCTGTTGGCCAACGTCAATCACGAACTGGTCCATTGCAACCCGTGACTGAATCAGGTGGGTTTGACCAGCCACCTGAACATAGGCTTTGCCACTGGCTGCACGAGGCAAACCTTCGGCATAACCCACAGGCACCAGCGCCAAATTTGTCGACTCGACCGTGCGGTGCAAATATCCATAGCTAACGCCTTCACCCGCCTCAGCGCGTTTAACCTGCACCACAAAACTCTTGGCTGTCATGGCAGGAACCAAACCAAATTCTTCAGCTTTTCGGTCAGTGAACGGCGACAAACCATAAAGCGCAAGACCTATTCGAATCATTTCAAAATGTGCCTGGGCATATTTGAGCGCACCGTCACTAGCCATCATGTGACGAATCTCGAAATGCAGGCCAGCAGCCCGAGCAACATCGACGGCTTGGTTGAAACGCTCAATCTGAGCCAAATCATCTTCGGTTGAAGTGCTCGAAAGATGACTAAACAGGGCAACGACTTGTATGCGGCCCAGCACAGCCAATTCGTGCGCATCAGCAACCAACTCGGGCCAATCGCGCAGGTGAGCCCCGTTGCGACTCAAACCAGTGTCAACCTTGAGGTGCACCCTTGCGGTCTTGCCTAACTCGGCAGCGGCTGAAGCTATAGCCTCAAGCTGGGCCGTGGTTGCGACACCTAAATCAATCTCGGCACTGATCGCCGATTCAAAAGTTTCGTGGGGTGCATGTAGCCAAGCCAAAATCGAGGTTCCAATGCCAGCAGCGCGAAGCTCCAGCGCTTCAGCAATGTCGGCAACGCCCAAAAAGTCGACCGATTCAGCCTCGAGGCGGCGAGCAACCTCAATCAGTCCATGGCCATAGGCATCAGCCTTAACCACGCCCATAACCTTGGCACCGCCGCTGCGCGAGCGCATAGTTGCGAGGTTAGCCGCAACGGCATCCAGATCAATTTCAAGCACTCGCATCGGGCTATTCATCGTGTGCCTCAGCAACCACAAATGCGCATGCTATGCCGCCGTCGTGGCTGATCGAAAGTTGCAAGCGCACCACACCGGCCCTGGCCAAAGTCACAGCTGACTGCCCGCTCGCTAAAAATACCGGGCGGCCATTTTGGTTTTTAGAAACCTGCAGCTCGCTCCAACGCAAACCCTGCGGGCTGCCAAGCGCTTTGACGAGCGCCTCTTTTGCCGCAAAACGGCCGGCCAAGGTTCGACTCGAAGCTTGCGCTTCGTTCTCGGTGAAAAGCCGCTCAGCCAAACGCGGGGCACGCTTCAAGGCGCGTTCGAACCGGCTGATATCAACCAGGTCTATGCCGACGCCAAGAATGCGAGTTGCCATTATTCGACCGTAACCGACTTTGCTAAGTTTCGTGGCTGATCAACATCTAGCCCTTTGGCTGTTGAAAGTTCAAGGGCAAATCGTTGAAGCGGAATCACGGTCAGCAATGGCGCAAACATCGGTTCAGCCTGCGGAACAAAAATCACGTGCTCGGCAAAATCACTAACAAGTTTGTCACCGTCTTCAGCAACTGCAATCACAATGGCTCCGCGAGCCCTAATCTCTTGAATATTCGAAATCACTTTAGGGTGCAAAGTTTCACTGTCGCGAGGGCTAGGAACAATCACAATGACCGGTTGGCCGGGTTCAATAAGCGCGATGGGGCCGTGTTTCAACTCACCAGCAGCAAACCCTTCGGCGTGAATATAAGCGAGCTCTTTGAGCTTAAGCGCACCTTCCATAGCCACCGGAAACCCAACATTTCGACCCAAGAAAAGCACTGACTTGGCATCAGCCATATCACGACCAAGCTTGGCAACTGCCTCTAGCCGTTCTAGAACTGCGCTAACTTTTGCTGGCATGGTCAACAATTCACGACCGAGTTCGCCAGAGGCAGCGCTCGATAGCGTTTCGCGTTGCTGCGCCATAAACAGTGCCAAAAGATAGCCCGCCGTAATCTGTGCGACAAGCGCCTTGGTTGAAGCTACCGCAACCTCAGGGCCGGCATGGGTGTAAATCACTGCATCGCTTTCGCGCGCCAAAGTTGCACCCTGAGTGTTGCAAATCGCCAAAACTTTTGCTCCGCGCTGCGCCGCAAAGCGCGTGGCCATGAGGGTGTCCATGGTTTCACCCGACTGGCTGATAGCCACCACCAAAGTGTTAGGGGTAATGATTGGGTCGCGGTATCTAAACTCGTGCGAAAGCTCAACCTGCACCGGCACGCGCGCCCACTTTTCGATCGCATATTTGGCAATATCGCCGGCATAACTTGCGGTGCCACAGGCGACAATCATGATTCGATCAAGTGCCTGAATGTCGGCCTTGCTCAGCCCATCAATCTCGGCCAAAGTGACCGCTCCTGAGCTTGCAAGCCTGCCCATCAAAGTGTCGGCAACGGCCTGGGGTTGGTCAGCAATTTCTTTTGCCATAAAACTCGACCAGCCACCTTTGCTGGCCGCTGAGGCATCCCAGTCAACAACAAATTCTTCAGGCGTAACTTTTTCGCCTGTGAAAGTGTGAATCTCAACCGAGTCACGACGCAAAGTGACAATCTGGTCTTGGCCAACGCTGATGGCGCGTTTGGTGTGCTCAACAAAAGCGGCAACGTCGCTGCCCAAAAAGTTTTCGCCATCGCCGAGGCCAATCACCAAAGGTGCATTTCGGCGAGCGGCAAGCACAACGTCGGGGGCATCTTCATGAATCACCAAAATTGTGAAGGCACCGTGCAAGCGGTTGACCACACTGGCAAATGCGGTGGGTAGGTCGCCGTTGATTTCAAACTCGCGGGCAATCAAGTGCGCCGCAACCTCGGTGTCGGTTTCACTGGCAAAGCGCGTGCCCGCGGCGGTGAGTTCAGCTTTAAGTTCTGCAAAGTTTTCGATAATGCCGTTGTGAATCAGTGCGAGCTTTTGATGGGGGCCGCCAAGGTGCGGGTGAGCGTTGCCGTCAGTTGGGGCGCCGTGGGTCGCCCAACGGGTGTGGCCAATGCCAATGTGGGCAATGGGCAACGGATGCTCTGTCACTTCAGAAATAAGCGCATCGAGTTTGCCGGCTTTTTTGCGGGTCAAAAGCCCTTCGGCCGGGTCGATGATGCTAACGCCCGCGCTGTCG
>CAISOV010000059.1 GCA_903887175.1 uncultured Micrococcales bacterium | reverse complement strand
TAGTGAACGAACAGTAAACAAGTGGCGAACTTATCGTATAAAAAAATAGGTCCAGCTGCCCGAAGCCAGCTGGACCTATTCAAAACCTTATTAAGCCGCTTCTGCAGCCTTTTCAAACTCAATAGCTTCAACTGCTCGTTTAGTTGAATACTTGTAAAGGCCAACGCTGGTTGGCTCTGCGAGATTCTCGATCATGGCAAGTAGTCGACATGTGTCGCACTTAATGTGAGCAAAGGCTGCTGACTCGCTTGCGAGAGACTCCCATCGGCGCCAAGAGCGGCCGACTGACTTTACAGACGACTTTTTGTGGCCACAAGCCTGCGCGCCAGAAAAATTGAACGCCATGATGTCACCTTTCCCCTAGTTTCTGCAATAAACAATCCCTTATTTATTACTATTCACAGACTACTCTCAGCAAATTCAATTAGGCAAACCGAAATGCGGTGTTTTGCGAAAATTAGTTAGTCAATCTCGAATAGGTGCACAGATCACAACCACTGAGCTGGGCGAGCCCATTTTGAAACGCTCATCGTAAATCTCGTAATGGTGCCCAAAGCGTTGGTCAGGGGCTTCAGTTGGCAGCCAAGTTTTATAAAACCATTCAGTGGTTTCACCTAAAGCATCAAGCTGGCCAACGTGTTCACATGCAGCGAATCTGCCGCCCTTGAAACTGCGCAGCTGCAAACCTGCGGCGAGAATCGCAGAAACTAATTCTGCTTCAAGGCCGTCGACTCTAACGCCGGCAAAATAGTGCAGGCGACCTTCGACTTGTGCTTCAGAATTCGACTCTGCATAAGGTGGCAGTTCTGGCTCGCCCATCGCGCCAACCATCCATGCCTTAGATTCATAAACGTTTCGGCCGCCCGCTTGAACCGATTCAAGAATGCCTGAAACCTGGCCCCAAAGTTTTGGCAAAACCGAAAACGCATCTGTGCCCTGAACCATCGCAGATATAAAGTCTGCACCAAGGCCGGCTAGCGTCATGGTGGGCAGATCAATCAAACGAACGTTTGCGCGGTATTCAGTCATAGTTTCAGCATATCTAAAGTGACGTGGCATAGCTTTGCAGGCATGACTTCGAACTTTGCAGATTCTTCGACCCCGAAGACCACCATGAACCCAAGCCGCGCAGCAGTGCGCGAACTTCTTGTGAAAGTGCCGGCGGTTACCGCCTTTTTTTGGATCATCAAAGTTCTAGCGACTACTGTGGGCGAAACTTTTGCAGACTTTCTGACCACATATTTTCACCGCGACTTGCACATCTTGACGCGGCACGCTTCACTGTTTGTCTGCGCAATCTCATTTGGCGTGTTGCTAATAATTTTGGCCGTGCAGTTCATTGCTAAAAAATATGTTCCCGTAATTTATTGGACAGCAATCGTTGTTATCAGCGTGGCCGGAACACAAATTACCGACGCCTTGCACGACATTTATGGCGTCGAACTTTGGCAAACCACCTTGCTCTTTGCGGCACTTCTAGTGGCAACGTTCGCCATTTGGTTTAGAAGCGAGGGCACGCTAGCCATGAAGAGCATCAATACTCGCAAACGCGAAACTTATTACTGGTTCGCGATTTTGTTTACGTTTGCTTTAGGAACATCAGCCGGTGATCAACTGTCTGAAATTATGAGCAACGGATTCGTGATTCCACTAATCGTGTTTGCATCAGCTATTGCTCTCATTGTTGTGCTGAACCAGTTCAAAATTCTAGGAACCATAACTGCATTCTGGATCGCCTACATTTTGACCCGCCCGCTCGGCGCCAACCTCGGCGACCTTTTAGCCCAATCACCGGCAGACGGCGGCCTGGGTCTGGGCACTAATTCGGTTAGCCTGATCTTCTTGGCTCTCATCTTGATATCGGTAGCAGTGCTAACTATTACCAAACGAGACAAACTCACAGCTTAATTTGCCTACCCTGTGTCAGACTTGAACTCACACATGGGGAACGGCAAAGGAGCTAGACCAATGGTTATTGCGTTCAAGAAATTCGAATCTAAGACCGCCTGGTCAAAAGTTATAGCCTCTGCCCTAGCGGCCTCGCTGCTATTCGCTGGGCTAGGTTTGTTTGCCACGATGAGTGCGTCTTCAACTGCAAACGCGGCAAGCCCCGCGCAAAACACCCCAACTTGGGCTGGCCCGGCCACAATCTATGAAGTTAACGTGCGCCAGTTCAGTGCCACTGGCAACTTCGATGGGGTTACCGCGCAACTAGGCCGCCTAAAGACTTTAGGGGTCGGCATTCTTTGGTTAATGCCGATTTATCCGATTGGTGTTCCAAATCGCAAAGGGTCGCTTGGCTCGCCCTATTCGGTCGCTGACTACCTCGGCATTAACCCCGAGTTTGGAAACGCAACGCAGTTGCACAGGCTTATCAACAGCGCTCATGCCCTTGGCATGCACGTGATTTTAGACTGGGTTGCCAACCACACCGCGTGGAACAACCCTTGGACCGCACACAAAGACTGGTACCTGCTAGACAACAGCAATAATTTTCAGCCGCCGCTGGGAACAGACTGGACCGACGTAATTCAACTGAACTACAACAACCATGAGATGCGAAATGCGATGATCGCAGCCATGAAATCTTGGGTCACAAATTACAACGTAGATGGTTTTCGTGAAGATGCAGCCGGCATGATTCCGGTCGACTTTTGGGAACAAGCCAAAACTTCGCTGTCGCAAACGGGCAGGTCACTTTTTATGCTGGCAGAAGACAGCGCAAACCTGAATTTTTTAAACACCGCCTTCTCAGCTAACTACAACTGGCCTGGCCTAACGTTGCTAAAGAACGTGGCAGCTGGCACAGCTGGCAAATCTGATATTTTGAGCGAAATGTATGGCGATCTTGCGGCCTACCCGGCGGGCAGTTTCGCGCTGAACATGTTGACTAACCATGATGAAAACTCTTGGAACGGCACGGTGCAACACTTTTTTGGCAGCAAAGAGCGCACTTTGGCTGCGTTGACATTTGCTTGGCCCGGAATGCCACTGCTTTATAACGGCCAAGAAACCGGTCTAAACAGACAACTCCAGTTCTTTGAAAGTGACCCCATTGACTGGAACTACTCATCGTCGCTTCAGGTCTTTTATAAGAAGCTCGTCTCACTCAAAGCCAATAACAAGGCTCTTTGGGCCGGCAGCGCTGGTGGTTCACTCGTAACGGTCTCAACCGGTTCGCCCCAGGTTTTGGCTTTTGCGCGCCTCAAAGGTGCATCGAAAGTTTTCGTTGCCATCAATTTGAGTTCAATTAAACAGACAGTCAGCCTGCATTTGGGCAGCAAGTCTCAAAAACTTTATAACTTTGCCACCGGCAAAATTGAGACCGTGCCTGCGAATAAGTCGGTGACGCTAAACGCTTGGGGTTTCAACATCTTTAGCAGCGCACGCTAGCCAACGCTATAAGCGGTGATCACAGCTTTCATGATGCTCAAATTAACCCGTGAATCACTGTAGTCAGCGGTCAGAGGAAAATTGATTCCGTCGCGTGACGAAACTCGCACAGCCACTTTGTGAAAATGCAAAAGTGCGATGCCCACTTCTTCTTTCATTCCCACGGCCTCGCAACCATAAAAATCACTGTCAACGAAGCTTTGCGTGTAGGCAGGCCCACCGGTCGAAGGTTGTGCGCCAACCTCAAGTCGTGTGCAGTTAGTGTTGGGCTTAGTCGAACCCGTGACTTGCTGCTGACCGTTTAGCACGGCTAGGCCGACCACACTGGCCACGCTAGCAAAAACCATGAGGCCAAAAACACCCAGAATGAACTTTTGGGTTCTGGTCAAACCCTTCGGTTTTGAAGTTAGGTCAACGTCTGAGATTGAGTTCTCGTCTGAAGTTGTGTTGTCTTCTGAGGTTGAGTTCTCTTGAGATATTGTGTTGTCATCGACAGAGTTTTCTATTGCCAACCGAGCACCTTCATTCGTTTCGTATTCTGACTGGTCGTAACACCATTGCTCACAATAACAGGCGAAATCGACGAAGAAATGTTCTGACCGGTGATTGGAACTGTGATTAGCACCTTTTCAGCGGTCAACGCAGTGAAGTCAAGTGAAACACCGTTTAGTTTGATGCTCGTTGCCGAACCGAGTTGCAGACCAGTAAGCAGTAGTGTCGCTGAGGAATGCGGTGTCACTGAAACTAAATGCACCGCCCCAACTTTAGGTGTCATTAGGCCCTTGCGTAGGCTAAAGGCAGCTGTCGCAGCATTGCCAGCCGGGTTGCTTAGCTGTATTGGGCCGTTGCTTGCATCAGTGGGCACAACCGCCAAAATACGGGTCGACGAAATCAAGACAAAATGAGGCGAAACTACCGACCCAAAACTCACAGCAGTTGTGCCAGTTAGATTCGTGCCACTGATTGTGACAGTTGCGCCTGCTGCTGCCGAACGTGGCCAAAGGCTGGTCACCTTTGGAACAGCGGCCGGCTTGGTGATAACAAGCGACTGGCTCGAGGTGACTGAAATTCCAGGTTGAACCGCCGTCACCTGCCCAGACCTTGCTTTGACCGGCACATTGACAGTTAGGCTATTGGCGTCGGCGCTGATGATCGCATTAGTTTGCGCCCCAACGAAACGCACAACGTCAATGTTGCTCAGCCCGGTGCCGCTAATCGTGACTGGTTGACCTGGCATTGCGCTGGCGGGCGAAACGCTCGAAATTGAAACGACGCTAATCGTTGCAAAGTTGGTTGCGCTCTCACCAAGGCCGTTGCTGAACACTGCGCGATAGGCAGCGCCGTCGTCACTGGCCGCCGTTGGCGCACTAAAACTGTCGCTGGTGGCGCCTGCAATGTCGCTGAATGAGCCGTCGGTCTGCATTTTTTGCCAACGGATGCTTGCCGCCGGGCTCGCGTCACCCGAAACTTGTAGGGTGATCGGGGTGCCAGCTGCGACGGTGTTGTCTTTCGGGTCAAGGGTGACATAAGGCGCGTAGCCGTTGATGTCGAACCAGTTGCCTACAAAGCTAATCGCATAGTTTGAACCGGCATCTAGTGAGCCCTGATCGATGAAGTATGAACCGGGGTCTTCGCCAACAGCCCGACTAAGGTCGCCAGTGATTGAGTCGCCGAACTGCAGCGAACCACTAGTGATTTGGTAGCTCAAACCGGGGTCGGTTGCGCCCCAGATTTTGCTTGCATAGTCTGCCTCAACAGTTAACTGGGCGGGGGTAGCATAAACGGTCGCAGTGAGCTGAGGTGCTGCGTCGTAGGTCGAATCACCTGCCTGATCAACATAAATTTGGCAATCAACGGTGCCGCTGGTCATGGTCACCGTGGTGTCAACAAGCGTGCACCCGCCGTCGGTCGAGAGGGTCACGGGCAGGTTTGCATCGCTGATGGCATCAATGCTGAAGCTGTCGCCATAACTTGCATTTGATGGCGGCTGTGTATTAAAACTTAGGTTTTGAGGCGTCAAGTTTGGGCTGCCCGCTGCGCCAATATTCAACACAATTGCTGAGGCAGAAGTTGCACCTTGGTTATCGGTGGCACTCATCGTGGCAACCACCTGGTTTGCCGAAGCTATTGAAAGCCCTTGTGGTGACGGTGCTGAATAAGTGTTTTGGGCAGCGCAAGTTTGAGTATTCGGGTCATAGGTTGCTGGCCCAGTTGTGCCGTCGCCCCAAGTTACCGAGCAGGTCACCGGGTCATCACCAGGGTCTGCAACGGCAGCCGTGAGAGTGACGGGTGTTCCGGCAGTCACATCGGCCGAGCCGCTGGCGCTTGGTTCGGTGATGTTCGATGTCGGTGGTGCGTTGTGAACAAAGAAGTCAACGTCATAATCGTCGCTGCTGCCACACTTTGCGTTGCCACATTCCCAGCCCCAAATGTGTGCAACGTATTCGCCATCTTTGGGGCAAACCGCATAGCTGAGCTTGACCGAACCGTCTGGGTTAAGTGATTGCGGCCCGCTTGGCGAGATTTCGCACGTCGCGGTGTTGCCGTTGATGCCGGTGACAGCCCAGGTCGTGCTGTAGGTTCCTTTAGCGAGCTTCCAGCCCAAAGCAGCTGGGTCTAGCAAAATCGGAGTGCCTTCATTGCCAGTGAATGCCGGCGCACCCGAATATGCAATCGGGGTGAGAGCCACCGGTGGCAATGGCAGCGGCGCAGTTGTGGTTCCGCCCACCCCACTTTGACCTTGCGGCGCGGGCGTAGTCGTGGTCTTGCAAATGGTGTCATCCATATCGACTTTGCCGTCACCGTTGTCATCGACGCCGTTGTTGCAAGATTCTGGTGGAGTGGTTGAGAGGCTTTGGGCTTTGATCATGACCGCTGTATCAAGAATGCCGTCGCTGGTGTCGGCAATAGCAAGTTTCATGTGGTTTGTGACTCCAGGGTTCACATTGGCAGAGCAAATCATTTCAACGCTCAAGCCGTCGTATTCAATATTTAGCGGATTCGCTGGCGGGTTAGAAAACGAGTTGTCGCGAAACAGATTCGTGTTCACTGCGCTATTAATGCTGTCGATGCTCACCGGCAAGTTGCTGCCACCGGCAGGGTTTGGCACAGTGGCGCAGTTTGTGCCGTTCACATAAAAAGCAAAAACGTCGTTGAAAAGGTTAACCCATTCCAAATATTCATCTGAGGCGAACGTGTAGGTGAAATAGACGGTGCTGGCGGTGGGAACAAAATCGAACGAGAGCGACGCCGCGTCATAGGTCATCGGGTTAACAGTGGCGCTATTGGCGATCAGATTCGTTAGGTCGGCGTCTGAGCCGCCACCGATGTAACCTGTGATGCTGTCTGACTTATTCGGGCCGACCGCATTAGAAATGTCGCCACTCGACATAATGATGCCGTGATTAAAAGAGACGACAGCGGGGTCGGCGATGTCAATGGTTCCGGCCTGGCTGTTGCCGCCGCTATATGAGACGTTCGAAACCGTGACGCCAGCGCCAGCAAGTTCTTGGGCTAGCGAGGTTGGGCTGACACCGATTGCGTTTAGATCTTTGGTGACGATTCCGTTTGCCACGGTAGCAGCTGCGGCGTGAGCAGGAGTGGCTTGAAAAACCAGCAAACCCGCCAAAAGACCTGCTATCGCGGCGAGACCCAAAAGTCGTTTAGGTTTGTTACCGACAGCACGGTTGGTGCCAAAAATTGCGCTCATATTGTCAGGCTAGCAGCGCCAAAAATAAGCACCACCTAGGTTTGCCTAACCTCACTGCGTTTTGGCAGAAACCCCTAGTTCTGGGTCAGCGCATAAACACAGATGCCAATCAGCAAAAGCCCCGAAAACAAGATTTGTTTGTCTCTGACCATAATGTCGGTGGGTGATTCGCCGGCGCCCGACACATCGGCCACGTGCCAATAGCGCAACATTGCAAACAGCACGACTGGAATGCTCGCAATGAATCCTGGGCGCTCGGTCAATGTAAAGATTCCATAAAAGGCGATCGTCAGCGTGCCGGTGACCAGCACAATTTTTTCGATGAATGACTGGGTGTAGGTCTCTAAAACCGCCCGCGAAGAAGAACCGTGCAATTTCACTTCTTGAAGCCGTTTCATCGACGCAAAAAATAGGGCAAGGCAGAGCGTAGTAACAAACATCCAGTTAGAAACAGCGACCGAAATCGAAATAGCACCAGCAAACACCCTCAAAACAAAGCCGGTTGCAATCGCAAAAATGTCGATGATTGCCAAGCTCTTGAGATAAAAACTGTAAGCAAAATTTAAAGCCAAATAGGTCAAAATCACGAGGCCGAGCGATTCAACCTGAAGCGCCACTGCCGTGCCAAAAAAAGCCTTCGGTTGATTTATCAGGCTGGCAAGTTGTTGATAGGGCACAAGCATCGCAGCGATGGCCACTACTAAAATCGCGAAGAAAATCCAGGCGGTTTTAATCGAAACCTGCCCAGTGGCTATCGGCCTGGTCAACGACTTTTTTGGGTGCAACCGGTCTGCTTCAACATCACTTATGTCATTCAAAACATAGGTTGCAGAGGCGGCGAGACAAAAAACTGCAAAAGCCCAACTGGTGCGAAGCACCGAGTCAAGATCGATGAACAGGCCGCTAAAGAAAAGTGGCGCAAACACAAAAGCGTTCTTAACCCAATGTTTG
>CAISOV010000058.1 GCA_903887175.1 uncultured Micrococcales bacterium | reverse complement strand
AGCTTGGTCGGTTTTATTTTGAACGACTCGAGAAAACTCGATCTGCAGTTTGCGTGGCAAATCTAGGTTGTGGTCGGCCTTCAAGAGATAAGCCACACCGCCCTTGCCTGATTGAGAATTAACACGAATGACCGCCTCATAGCTGCGACCAACATCTTTCGGGTCGATAGGCAAATAAGGAACAGCCCAAACCAAATCGTCAATCGAAACTTCACGCTCGGTCGCTTCTTTGTGCATTAGCTCAAAACCTTTTTTTATGGCATCTTGGTGCGAGCCACTAAATGCTGTGTAAACCAAGTCACCGCCATATGGGCTGCGCTCGTGAACTGGCAACTGGTTGCAGTATTCAACTGTGCGCTTAATTTCGTCAAGGTCGCTGAAGTCAATGTGGGGGTCAATGCCCTGGCTGAATAGGTTCAGGCCAAGAGTGACAAGGTCGACGTTTCCGGTGCGCTCACCGTTGCCAAAAAGACAACCTTCAATGCGGTCAGCACCAGCAAGGTATCCAAGTTCAGCAGCTGCAACCCCGGTGCCGCGGTCATTATGAGGGTGCAATGAAATCAAAACGCTGTCACGACGACTGATGTGACGTGACATCCATTCAATAGAGTCGGCATAAACATTAGGTGTGGCCATTTCGACGGTTGCCGGAAGATTGATGACCATCTGGCGCTGCGGTGTGGGTTTAATGATTTCGATAACGGCGTTACAAACTTCAAGTGCATATTCGAGCTCTGTGCCGGTGTAGCTCTCGGGTGAATATTCATAAAAGAATTCAGTGCCCGGATACAACGCTTCGAGCGACAGACATTTCTCGGCAGCGTGGGTTGCAATAGCCATGATGCCGGCTTTGTCTTGGTTAAAGACCACGCGACGCTGAAGCACCGAGGTTGAGTTATAAAAGTGAACTATGGCGCGTGCAGACCCGGCAAGTGACTCAAAAGTTCGTTCGATCAGCGAGTCGCGAGCTTGCGTCAAAACCTGAATTGTGACGTCGGCTGGAATGTGCTTGTCTTCGATGAGCAAACGAACGAAATCAAAGTCAGTTTGACTGGCCGAAGGAAAACCGACCTCAATTTCTTTGTAACCCATTTTGACCAGCAACTGAAACATTTTTAGCTTGCGCTCAGGGCTCATCGGGTCGATAAGCGCCTGATTGCCGTCGCGTAGGTCTACGGCACACCAACGAGGTGCCTGGGAAATTCTTTTATTGGGCCAAGTGCGGTCGGCTAGTTCGACTGCGATTTGGTCATGAAAGGGAACATATTTGTGAACCGGCATGCCCGAGGGGCGTTGAGTGTTTTGCATTTTTTGGGGCTCCTATAAGCGCTATTAGCTGTCTTCTTTAGGCCAACACCAAGCACCGCAACGAGGATGGCCTTGGTTTAGGCCTCGTTGCGGCAACTGAGAAGAAGGAGCTCAAACTGCACCTTTTTAGACTAGCACTTTGCAGCACGACAAGCCTGAAGCTGCGCGCTGGCTCGATGAACCACTAAAAACCAAGTTTGCCAAGCTGTTTTGGGTCGCGCTGCCAGTCTTGAGCAACTTTCACATGCAGATTCAAATACACCTTTGAGCCAAGCAGAGTCTCGATTTCGAGACGCGCGCGGGTGCCGACATCACGCAGCCGTGAGCCTTTGTGCCCCAGAATGATTCCCTTTTGACTGTCGCGCTCAACGAAAATATTTGCGTGAATATCAATCATGTTGCGCCCCTCGCGAGGGTTCATCTCATCGATAGTTACGGCAAGTGAGTGCGGTAGTTCATCGCGAACACCCTCAAGGGCGGCTTCACGAATCAGTTCGCAAATGCGCTGCTCATTGCTTTCGTCAGTCACCCATTCGGTCGGATACAAAGCGGGGGAAACTGGCATGAGCTGAACAAGCACTTTAACCAGATCTTCTAGTTGATCGCCCTCAACCGCAGACACTGGAATGATTGCCGCCCAATCACGAAGGGCCTGAACAGCCAATAACTGTTCAGCCAAAGACTTGCGATCGACCAACTCACTTTTTGTCACTACGGCAACAAGCTTTGCGCCGCGAAACTGATCTAGTGAAGCGTTTATAAAGGTGTCGCCAACACCAATTTTTTCGTTGGCAGGAATACAAAAGCCAATCACATCAACGTCAGAAAGCGTCGATTCGACAAGGTTGTTGAGCCTCTCGCCCAGCAGCGTGCGAGGCCGGTGCAAACCTGGAGTGTCAACCAACACCAGTTGGCCAAAGGGGCGGTGCACAACACCTCGAATTGCGCGGCGAGTCGTCTGAGGCTTTGAGCTGGTTATGGCGATCTTCTCGCCAACCAATGCATTCGTGAGGGTTGATTTGCCGACGTTTGGGCGACCAACGAACGAGGCAAAACCTGCTCGGTGATTTTCAGACGCATTGAACTCAGAGTTTTGTGCCCCTGGCTTTTGATTCGAAGACTGTTTCGAGGTTGACGACATAGGTTTAATCTTTCGCTTTCAAGGCAAATTGAAAATCGGCCAAATCTGAGTTTTGCTTAACTCGAATCAAAATCAGGCGCTTGCGTCGCGCCTCGATTCGCTCGGCGGTCAGTGTCAAACCCGAAACCTCGACGCTATCGCCAACTTCGGCAAGTCGCCCCAAGTGCTTAGTTAATAGACCACCAACCGTATCAACATCTTCGTCATCGAGGTCTAACTCAAATAACTCACCTAAGTCAAAAAGCGAATAGCGAGCCGAAACTAGGTACTCATGTGAGCTGATTTCTTGAAATGTTGAAACATCGCGGTCATACTCATCAGCGATTTCGCCAACGATCTCTTCGAGCAAATCCTCCATGGTGGCAAGACCAGAAACACCACCATATTCATCAACGATGATCGCAACGTGCGTCGCTGAAAGTTGCATTTCACGAAGCAAATCATCGACCGGTTTAAATTCAGGAATGAACACTGCCGGGCGCGCCAAATCAGAGGCAACCAATTCGCTAATTTTCGCCGGTGACTCATGTTGCAGCCGGGCAACATCTTTCACATAAAGCACACCCCTGATGTCATCGACGGTTTTGCCGACAACAGGCAGTCGCGAGTATCCGCGGTTCAAAAAAACACCCAACGCACTGCTCAGTGTGGCGTCAGCTGCCACCGTGGCCATGTCGATTCGTGGCACCATGACCTCACGCACAATAGTCTCGGTGAACTCTTCAACTGACTCGTGCAATTCTTGTTCAAACTCTTCAGGCTCTTCGTGCTTAGGCAGCGAAAGCGGAGTGAACCCTGCCCAAAACCAATCGACCAATGGGTTAGACGCCTTGAGAACAGATTCACCGAACTTAGTGTGGCCAAGAGTGCGACTAGCGAATTGGGCTAACATGACCAAGACAAGCATTAGAAAAGCTGCTATCGAAGCGACTGCGACCCAGTGAAGGCCGGTAGGAGCCAGCGCTTGACCAAGCACAACCCCAAAGATGCCGACTAGCGGAACTCGAATGAACGCGAGCGCCTCTGCCTTGTGCGAATTTTCACCGTGAAAACGCACAGCAGCCTCTAAAACTGCAACAAATATTGAAATAAGTGCAATAAAGACGGCCGTGAAAACAGCGAAAACTAGCAACTAAACCTCTTGACCATAAAAATCAGTCAAAATTTGTGCCTGCAAACTGAACATTTCGCGCTCTTCGTCAGGTTCAGCATGATCGAAACCTAGCAAGTGCAAAATGCCATGAGCCACAAGCATGCAAATCTCGTTACTTGTGGAATGACCGGCGACTAACGCCTGAGCTGCCGCAACCTGCGGGCAAACCACAATGTCACCAAGCAAGCCGGGCTCGCTAGCGATTCCATCGACACCAGGGCGCAGTTCATCCATCGGAAAACTCAACACGTCTGTGGGCCCCGGTTCGTCCATCCACTCGATATGAAGTTTTTCAATGGCAGGTTCATCGACAAACACGATTGCCAGCTCAGATTTCGGGTGAATTCGCAAAAAATTCAGCGCAAAACGAGCAAGATTCAAAACGCGTGCACTATCAACATCGACTGCTGACTCGTTATTGATTTCAATGGTCATATTTGGTTGCCTTCAATCTCTGCTCTGGTTCTATAGGTAGCCAAGTTCTTTGCCGCGATGCTTAGCGAGGTCTCGGCAAAAGCGTCATAAGCATCAACGATTTTGGCAACGAGTTCGTGACGCACAACATCATCTGATCCAAGTCTGACAAAAGCAACATCATCGACTTCACCAAGAATTTGGGCCGCATATTTCAAACCGGATACCCCACGCGGCAGATCAACTTGCGTTGAATCACCAGTGACCACCATCTTCGAGTTAAAACCAAGTCGGGTTAAGAACATTTTCAGTTGCTCCGCGGTGCTGTTTTGAGCCTCATCTAAGATTATGAAGGCGTCATTCAGAGTTCGACCACGCATGTAGGCAAGAGGTGCAACCTCGATAGTGCCTGAGGCAATGAGTTTCGGAACCGCCTCAGCTTCTAGCATCTCGTGAAGCGCATCAAAAAGCGGCCGAAGGTATGGGTCAATTTTGTCGCTCAACGACCCTGGCAAAAAACCTAGCCGTTCACCCGCTTCAACAGCAGGGCGAGTAAGAATAATGCGGCTCACCTCTTTGCGTTGAAGAGCCTGCACAGCTTTTGCCATTGCCAAATAAGTTTTTCCGGTGCCTGCTGGCCCCATGCCAAAAACAACGGTGTGCTTATCGATTGCGTCTATGTAGTCTTTTTGACCTTTAGTTTTTGCGCGAATAGTCTTGCCTCGCATGCTCAAAATGCTTTGACCAAGAACTTCGGCAGGTCGAAGAGATTCAGAAGATCTCAACAACATTGCGCTGCGGGTTATCTCAGCTTCGGTCAACGCTTGACCATTTTGAATCATTTCAACAAGATTTTGAATCAGCGCCTGCGCTTGGTGAACTTCGGTGGCGGGGCCAGTCACTAAAAGCTCGTTGCCTCGGGCCATAACCTCTAGCTGCGAAAAGCTAGTTTCTAGGGTTTTGAGCAGTCGATCTTCAGGCCCCAAAAGGGCAACCATTGGCACAGCCGAGATTTCAATGCGTTGCTGCAAAAAGTCGCTCAAAACTAAGCACTCTTCGACATTTGACTCAAGACATGGCCGT
>CAISOV010000057.1 GCA_903887175.1 uncultured Micrococcales bacterium | reverse complement strand
GCAAAAGATCGAACGCCAGAGTTAAAGGTGCGCTAATCTGATGGCCTCGTAGTATTGCCGAGCACAACAGATAACTCAATCGAGGGCGATCCAGGTCTTTATTCCTTGCGCTTCTATGAGCGTAGGTTACATGGTGGGGCCAAAGCTACTAAACGAAGTTCTAGGAATGAGGCGGGTCACGCAACAATTGGTCAAATATTCGGCGACAAAAGTGGTGATTCCCTCAGGCGCGAACTGATTTCAATCGAAAGTGGCGACCTGAAAGTGGCGCGAGGAGCATGGCTTTCAGGTTGGTTGGGCACCACACCATCGCAGTTCAGTTCTGATATCGAGATTGTAAACATTGAATCCTCAGACGGATGGACCCTTCCTTCTTGGCTGCAACGGGCCACTGAGTCGCCTACGAAAATGAGCCCGAGCGAAACCTGGGTAATTCACATTCACGGCAGGGGAGCAACACCGGCAGAGACCGCGAGAAATTTCCAATTTTTTAACGCTTTGGGTTTTAGCAACTTGAGCATCAGCTATCGCAACGACGCATCAGCATTGCAATACGGCAAAGTCAATCGCGGCCCACTGAGCCTCGGTACGACTGAATGGAAGGACCTTGAGGCTGCAGTTCAGTTCGCTCAGAGCAGTGGTGCTAAAAAGTTACTGATATTCGCTTGGTCTTATGGTGCGGCGCTGTGTTCGCAATTTCAGCGCTATTCAGCTTTGGCCTCTTCGATAAGCGGCTATATCTATGATTCGCCAGTAATCAGTTGGCGTGCAACGTTAGCATTTCAAGTGCTTCTAGCCGGTCGTCCACCCTATTGGGCTAGCTGGGGTGAGAAATTCTTAGCTGATACTTCCAGCGCCCGGAGCATCGGCTTGGCTGAGGCAATTCATTTCGAAGACTTTGAAGTTTCGAGTGTTGCACGACATCTGCATACCCCGATGCTGATATTGCATAGCAAAGATGACGGTTTTGTGCCGTTTGACCCCGTTCAAGAACTCGCTGCAGCTTTGCCAAATTTGGTGCGACTGCAAGTATTCGTCGACGCTAGGCACTGCAGGCTTTATAACTTTGATCGATTTGGCTATCAAAAAGCTGTCGGTGATTTCGTCAAACTTGTGCTCAGATGAGTTCACAGAAATTTGATCTGCTGAAACCTTGTCTCGATAGATTCAGCATAAAAATCGCTAACAGATTCTATCGTTCGCTCTTCAGATAGCTGACGAACAAATTCTGGCTGACTGCTTTTTGCATCGCTGTCTGAAGAAGCTGAAGTCGTTGTCAGGCAAAGCTGATTAATCATTCCCGCACGCAGCCAAAGTCACAAAAGTGTTGGTCCAGCCTCGAACAAGATTCTTGAATACCCTTGCTCACGCAAGTAATCGACCACACATTTAGGCGACAGGTCGCTGAGTTCGACTAGATTGGCGCTTAATCCGGCGCCGTTTAGAAACGCCTGAGCTCGATCCTTTAGACCTTTCGGCACCAACAAAATCGGAACCCAGTTGCTTGAGCTGGTCAAGAGAATTTCTAAACCCACCAGGTTTCCTGAGTTGCACAAAACCACCATCGGCGCAAACTTTGAAGGGCGTAACTGTTCTGCACGGGCCGTCGTGGCCGAGGTCACGATTACATCGCTGAGGCTTCGAATTTTCGCCAGCAACGCTCGGTCTGCAGCATTGCTTACGTCGTTGCTGCTTCCAGACTCGCCCGAAACAGATCCATGAAAATTTACGGCCAGATTTGCTCTAACACCTTCGAATGGCTCATAAAGCGCAAATAGATTTGCCAGCTGGTCGGCGTCAAGTCGTTGCAAGTTTTTCGCGCACCTGACGCTTGATTCGTCGTAGCATCGCTCGCATGCCATTCATTCGCAGTGGCGATACTGCTTCAGAAAGCCCTAATCTCGAAGGAAAATCATCGTCGACATCTAGCAAATCTGTTGCTGCGACTCCATCAAGAGCCTCGTGCAGAATTGAAGCGAAACCGCGCGTGGTGGGCGCCTCAGCAGGGGCGGTGAAAAATAAATGTGCGGCACCGAGGCTATCAACTTCTACAAATAGAAAAATCGGTGACTGGCACTCTTCGACGCGTTCGAAAAGATCCGGATGCTCTGCGTATCTTGCAGGCAACGCCGGTAGGTTTTCGCTGAATTCGAGCAGCAACATCAATCTGTCATTGATGCTGAGCGCCTGAAAGTCTGCGATAAGTTCGTCGATAACTTTCAGGTGTGCACTCATAGTTCTAATTTAGTCTTTAGCGAATAGGGTTTGGAGCAACGCCCGGTTCTTCGCCTTTTGTGATCGGAACTCTCACCAGTGAACCCCATTCTGTCCATGAGCCGTCGTAGTTGCGAACACCAGGCAAACCAATAAGGTAGTTCAGAACAAACCAGGTGTGACTTGATCGCTCACCGATGCGGCAATACGCGATTACGTCGTCGCCGGCCTTCAGCCCTGCGCCGCCGGCCAAATAGACAGATTCGAGTTCAGAACGTGTCTTAAAAGTTTGATCAGCCGCGGCTGCTTTTGCCCATGGAACTGACTTTGCTGAAGGAATGTGGCCACCTCGAAGCGCGCCTTCATCAGGGTACGCCGGCATGTGAGTGCGCTCACCCGAGTATTCCTCTGCACTGCGCACGTCGATTAGTGGGTTGCCAAAGTGCGCCAGAACGTCATCACGAAAAGCTCGAATTGCAGAATCATCGCGTTCAACAACTGGGTAATTGGATGCTGTCACAGCCTTCTTGTCTTTGGTCAGTTCTCTGCCCTCAGCGACCCAAAGGTCACGGCCACCGTCGAGCAATCGAACATCTTCGTGACCAAAAAGTTTGAACACCCAAAGGGCATAAGCTGCCCACCAATTGCTTTTATCGCCATAAATGACGACAGTGTCGTCGCGATTGATACCCTTGCTTGAAAGCAATGCGGCGAAGCCTTCGCCGTCAACATAATCACGGGTGACTGCATCGTTGAGGTCTGTGTGCCAATCGATTTTGACAGCGTTTGGAATGTGGCCAGTTTCATAGAGTAAAACATCTTCATCGCTCTCAACGATGACCAAACCTGGAGTGTGCAGATTTGCCGCCAGCCAATCGGTGCTTACAAGAACCTCAGGGTGTGCGTATTCAGCAAATTTAGCTGAGGTGTCGTCTGAAGCAACGGGCATTGGGTTTCGCTTTCAATAGGTGGTTACAATTGTGTTATCTAACTTCAACAATATTCGACGCAGACGCTGGCGTAAACCCGCAAGGTAATAATTGGACAACAAAAGTCGCATCCCGCTTAGTTTGGTCGCAAGAAACCCCCAAACTTCAGTAGACCAACTTCTAAATCAGTTGGTGCCACCACGTGAGTTTCAAACTTCTAGCTTTGACAACTACATCACAGATGGCCGTTTCGCGTCACAAGCTCATGCTGTATTGATAGCTAAAACCTTCGCAACCGGCAAGAAGTTCGGCCTCAATGCTAAAGACGCCAAGCTGCTGAAAAACTCTGCCGGAATCTATCTTGACGGCGGCTTTGGTGTTGGCAAAACCCACTTGTTAGCAGCAACTTGGCACGCGTTCAAAGGTCGAAAGGTGTTCGGCAGCTTTTTAGCGTTCACCGGTCTAATAGGAGTTTTGGGCTTTGCCAACGCAATCGAAGCGCTAAGTCGTTACGAGCTAATTTGCATAGATGAATTTGAACTCGACGACCCAGGTGACACCATGATGATGTCACGTCTGCTGAGCGAACTTGCTCCTCGCGGCGTCAAGTTTGCTGCCACGTCAAACACGCCGCCAAATGCCCTAGGCCAGGGCAGGTTTGCGGCTGCAGATTTTGCACGAGAAATCAATGCGATGGCAGATAGATTCGCAATCATCACGGTAGACGGTGACGATTACCGCCACAGACCTACCGAGGCAACTGATGCCGCAATCTCTGAATCTGAAATGCTCAGCTGGCAAAACGGTTTCGAACCTAGCTCTTTCGCTGCAGATAACTTTGATGCCCTTTTGAAGCATTTGTCGACCTTGCATCCGAGTCGATACCTGCAGTTGCTCGATGGAATCACAGCACTCGGTTTATATGACACCTATCAACTGCAAGATCAGGTGTCGGCTTTGCGCTGGGTTGCACTGGTTGACCGCCTTTATGAAAACAAGGTGGCATTGCGATCTGTTGGCATTGCGCTAACTTCTTGCTTTTCAGAAGAGATGCTTGGTGGGGCATACCGCAAAAAGTACTTGAGGGCTATTTCGCGACTTGGCGCACTTTCAGAGCTATAGCAGCAATAACTGCTGCGCTCAGGCTGGCAACCACCGTTAGTGTGGCAGCCGCCGCGAAAAGTTTCGAACCTGAACCAAATGCAAAATCGGCCGCCAGCAATGAAACGGTGAAACCTATTCCGGCAAGACTTGTCACTCTAAAGAAATCTCTTGTGGTTAGCGCAATACGGTTTTCAAAACTCATAACGCGGTTGCCAATAGTTGCTCCCAAAAAAACGCCAAACCATTTTGTTATTGGGCGAACCAAAATCAATGGGCAAAGCACTGAGCTCGTGCCGACGAAAAGCAGCGAAGCGTCGAAACTTATTTGCATTGCTAGAAATGCAAAAAGTGGTAACACTATGAAGGCGACAAAGGGGCTCAGAACTCTCATCGCCTTTTCAACGCT